>JBFGZM010000330.1:0-4204 GCA_041586815.1 Marinobacterium sp.
GAATTCCTGGCGGCCCTGCGCGAAGCGGCCAAAGTCTACCAGCCCGGGGATCCGCTGGACCCCGCCACCACCATGGGACCGCTGGTGGATGCTGCCCAGCTTGAGAACGTGAATCGTTATATCGCCTCGGGCCTGGAAGAGGGCGGCAGCCTGCTGCTGGGCGGTGTGCGTGAACATCGGGCCGGCGAGGGTTTCTATGCCCAGCCAACCTTGATCGGGGATGCCCACAATGGCATGACCTTCGTGCGCGAGGAAATCTTTGGCCCGGTGCTCGCCCTGTGCGAGTTCGATACCGAAGATGAGGCCGTGCAACTGGCCAACGACAGCGTTTATGGCCTGGGGGCCTCTGTCTGGACCTCCAACCTCAAGCGCGCCCACCGCGTGAGCCGCCGGATTCAGAGCGGCATGGTGTGGGTCAACGGCTGGGGCGATGGCGATCAGACCGTGGCCTTTGGCGGCGTCAAGGGATCGGGTAACGGTCGCGACAAGTCGTTGCATGCGCTGGAGAAATACACTGAGCTGAAAACCATCTGGTTCCGCTTGTAAGCAGCAAACACAGGTGCAGTTGTGGGATAGGGCCAGGTAAGGCCTGCAGGTCGTCAATGCAGAAGCAGTTTTCGGCGAAGGCCGATAACCCCGTCCTGATCTTGAGAAGGGCGCCCCAGCCGGGGCGCCCTTTTTTGTGGGTGCGCCAGGCATGGCGCGTAGCGCCGTGACTGGCGTTGTTCCGGTACGCGTGGTGGCGGCCGGATGACTTGGCGATGAAAGTCCGCCATCGGCCCGTGGTGGAACTCAGGCGCCTCGCATCTGAATCAGGCACTGCCAAAGAAGGTGTTTGATCGAGTCGGACTGGTATCGCTGATGGGTCAATACCATCGGCTCAAATGTATGACATGAACCGCCGTATACGGAACCGTACGTACGGTGGTGTGAGAGGACGGAGGCCGTGAGGCCTCCTCCTACTCGATTCTGTCGCCGTGACAGGGCATCTGTCCCGGCCGTATATCCTTTTTATTCGTCTTTCCCCGACCTGCACATTCGTACTCTGAGTGAGGTCTTTCTGCGTTAAGCTTCCATCTTTTCCCATTATCGAAAAATTAAATAAAAAACGAAAAAATGCCTTTGACGCTGTTAGGCGCCAGAGGGAAGATCGTTATCAGAGGACGACAACCATGACCAATAAAGACACCTATCAGCTCAAGACACTGGGCCGCGGACTGGAAGTGCTGGCGCTGCTCAAGGCAGCGCCGGGCCCCGTGACACTGTCGGTATTGTCGCGTCAGCTGGACGAGCCGACGACGGTGGTTTTTCGCATACTGAAAACCCTGGAAGCCTGCGGCCAGATTCGTCAGGACGGCGCTGGCAAGGCTTACAAGGCCGTGATGCAGCCCCAGGATGATGGCGCCACCGTGGTGCGAGTCATCGCGACGGTGCGGGCGCTGGGGGATGCTTACCCGGGCACGATGTCGGCGGCGGAGCTCGCCACCCTGTTTTCCTGCCAGGCCACGGATCTGGCCGGTCAGCTGCGGGCCCTGGGCAGCGAGGGAATCATTGAGGAGCCCCGTGAGGGCTACTGGCGCCTGGCCCATGGCTGTCTGGCCCTGGCATCACCGCTGATCGGGCAGGATGACCTGGCCGCGGATCTGCAGCCCATTATGGAAACTTTGAGGCGCGAGACCCGCGAGACGGTGCTGCTTTACCGCATCAGTGGCGAGCGCCAGACCGTGGTGGTGTCACTGCCAAGCCCCCAGCCGATCCGTTACGTGTTGGGCGTGGGCAGCGCTTTTCCGCTGTACCTCGGTGCCGGTGGCAAGGTGGCGCTGGCCTATATGCCGGCGGCCGATGCCCGTCGATACCTGGAGCAGGCCGAGCTGGAACCCAATACCGACTACGTGCCCGAGGTGAACAGTATCCAGCAGATGCTTAGCCGTATTCGCCACGATGGCTATGCCATCACCCTGGGAGAGCGTGTGGAAGGGGCCGCCGGTGTTGCTGTCCCCATTTGCGGCCCCCAGGGGCAGCTGGTCGCCGTTATCAGTATCGTTTTGCCGGCGTTTCGTACCGACCGCGCTCAGCTGGAAAGGATGGCAACGCAGTTGCGTCGCACCCTGGCCGATGCCGGTTATCGGGCCGACGCTGGCAGTTAGCAAGGTGTCACTGTCTACAGGAGAACAACATGATTCGTGATGAGCAGCGTCAGCAGGACTTGCTGGCCGAGGTACGGGACTGGGTGCGCACCGTTGCGATACCCAATGAAGACCGGGTGGCCCGCGAGGCCGAGGTGCCGGCGGAACTGGTCGAGGATATGCGCGGCCGCGGTTTCTTTGGCTGGAGCATCCCGGCTGCCTATGGCGGTCGCGGCCTCACCACCGAGGAGCTGGTTCAGGCGGCGCTGGAGCTGTCGCAGTGTTCGGTGGCGTTCCGGGCCCGGGTGGGCACCAACACCGGGATCGGCTCCGAGGCGCTGGTGGCTGATGGCACCGAGGCGCAAAAGCGCGCCTACCTGCCGAAGCTGGCGACGGGGGAATGGACCGGCTGTTTTGCGCTGACCGAAAAGGAAGCCGGCTCCGATGCCACGGCGTTGCAGACCCAGGCGGTACGCGACGGTGACAGCTACGTACTGAACGGTGACAAGTGTTTTATCACCAATGCCCCCATCGCGGACCTGTTCACCGTGCTTGCGCGCACCAATCCGGACGATCCGAGCCACCGTGGCATCAGTGCCTTTCTGGTGGAGCGCAACACGCCGGGGCTGAGCACCGGTGAGCCCTACCAGATGATGGGCCAGGCCGGCTCGCCGGTGTCCGAAGTCTGTTTCGACAACTGCCGGGTGCCCGCGGCCAACCTGATCGGGGGCATCGAAGGCCAGGGCTTTCGCACCGCCATGAAGGTGCTCAACAAGCAGCGTCTGCACCTGGCGGCACTGTGCACCGGACCTGCCATCCGCATGCTGGACGAGGCCGTCGGCCATGCCCTGCAGCGGCGCCAGTTTGGTGAGCGCCTTGCGGACTTTCAGTTGGTGCAGGCCATGCTGGCCGACAGCGAAACCGACATTCAGGCGGCCCGGGCACTGATCCTGGAAACGGCGCGCCAGCGGGACCGTGGCGAGGATGTCTCCAAAGCGGCGTCGATTTGCAAATACTTCGCCTCGGAAATGTGCGGGCGGGTGGCGGACCGGGCGGTGCAGGTGTTTGGCGGCTCCGGTTATGTTGCCAACTACAGCTGTATCGAACGTCTGTACCGGGATGTACGGCTGTTCCGCCTCTACGAGGGTACCAGCCAGATGCATCAGCTCAATATTGCCAAACAGCTGCTGCGCAGCGCAGAAGCCAATACGGCAGCCTGACAAGCCATCCTATAACAACAAAAGTGGAGTAATAACATGACCGAATCAACCTTCAAAACCACCGCTCGCATGCTGATCGCCGGGCTGGCGCTGGGCGCCACCACCACCCTGGTGCAGGCCGAATCCTATCCCTCCAGGCCCATGACCATGGTCATACCCTTTCCGGCCGGTGGCGTGACTGACACCCTGGGGCGGGCCACTGCTCAGCAGCTGAGCGAGGTGCTGGGAGCCAATGTCGTCGTGACCAACAAGCAGGGTGGGGCCGGCACCATCGGCATGGCGCAGATCGCCAAGTCCAAACCCGATGGCTATACCCTGGCGGTGGTGCCGGCGGCGCCGCTGGTGAATCAGCCCAATCTGCGCCGTTTGCCCTATGATGCCGATTCCTTCGACTACATCTGCCAGCTGTTCAGCAGCCCGATGGTGCTGGCGACGAAACCGGACTCGCCGTTCAAGACCCTCAATGCTGTCATCGACTATGCCCGTGCCAATCCCGGCACCTTGTCCTACGGCACGCCGGGGCCCGGCACATTGCCGCACCTGGCGATGGAGCAGTTGCTGGATGTGCTTGGGCTGCAGCTGCGCCATGTGCCCTTCACCGGTGATGGCCCGGGTGTCACCGCCCTGATGGGTGGGCATATCGACCTTTACCTGGCAACGGGCACGGTGGTGTCGGACAAGGAACTGCCCGCCGTGGCGGCCTTCGCCGATAGCCGTATCGACCGCCTGCCGGAGCTTGCCACCGCCAGTGAACAGGGCCATGCGCTGAATGCCGATCTGTGGGGCGGCCTGATAGCGCCCAAGGGGCTGGCGGCAGAACACAAGGCGCGCCTGGCAGAAGCCTGCCATACGGTGGCC
>JBFGZM010000331.1:0-4202 GCA_041586815.1 Marinobacterium sp.
AAGGTTGATGTCAGCCGTTTCACAAGGCAGGGGCATTTCAGTCCTGCCAGTGGCCTGCCGTGCGATTGCATGGGGTGCCTCAGCGCACCCCTCGCGATCTGGTTAAACTGCTTCGCGGTTTCTGTATTCCCGCCATCCCTGGCGGTCTTGGAAAACTGCTCCTGCGTTTTCTATATTCCCGCCATCCCTGGCGGTCACTCCGGGGTGGTATCGAAGTTGTTTTCGGTACGAAAACGGCCGGGTGTGAGCCCGGTGCAGCGTTTGAAAAAGCGGGAGAAATAGGCCGGGTCCTGAAAACCAAGCTCGTAGGCGATTTCATCCAGGTTGCTGCGGGTGTAAATCAGCCGGCGTTTGGCTTCCAGTAGCAGGCGTTCCTGCGGAACGGCTTTGGCGGTCTTGTTGAGTAGCTGCTTGCACAGGCGGTTGAGGCGAGCGGCCGAGGTGCCGAGGGCCGAGGCATATTCGACCACGGTCCAGTGATCGCGAAAGTGAGCTTCCACCTGCTGGCGAAAGGCCGCCAGGGTTGCGCTGGGTGTGCTGGAGGACTCGGCCGAAATGCCGTGCAGGTCGAGCTGGCGGCGCAGGGTCATCAGCACGGCGCGGGCCAGCCATTCGCACATCAGGGCGCGGCCGGTATCGGGCCGGTTGAACTCCCGGTCGATCTGTTGCAGGAAGTGCTGCAATTGTGCAAAGAGCGCCCCGTTCTGTTCGAAAGGGATGGTCTTGGGTGTGCTCAGGAGCGTTTCGAAATAGGGCTGGCTGCGGCGCTGTGATTCGTCGCTGAGCATGGGGTCTGCCAGTGTCAGCACCATGCCGACAGTGTCAGGCTCGAAGCGAAATCCATGCACGGCGCCGGGCGGTATGGTAATGGCCCAGGAGCCTTGCAGTGCATGCACCTGTTCATCCAGCCGGACTTCCACCCCTCCTGAAAACATGCAAATGACCTGGAACATGCGACCGTGGCGGTGCGGCTTGATTACCCAGCCGTGGGCGCTGCTGCGGCTGGTAATGTTCTCGATATGCACGAAGGCCGGGTCTTCAATGTTGCCAGCTTCGCCGTACAGGCTGAAATGGGGGATGTGCGACGGGCTGGCGTCTGAGCGTGAACGGGCTGTCATGACAGGGGCCTGTAATTCGTGGACGTTTTTAATCCTGCTGCATTGAAAGTACAGCTTTGGCCGGGTGGAACCGGCTCGCTGGCTTCTTCCCGGTTCGGGGACGGGCATCTGGCTACAATAATCAAGGGCTCCGGGGGCGAAGGGCGACCGCTTTGCGGGCTTGGGTTCTGCCGGCGCCTGAACGAAAAGTACAAGTTTTTACGGGAAATGTGAATTCCTTCCCGTGCCGGATGCACCGACTATAGAGCCATGCAACGGTTTGGTCCCAGGGTCACGCCGATACGAACAAGAATCACAGTGGAGGCGGTGCCATGAAAACCCAGGTTGCGATTATTGGATCAGGCCCCTCGGGCCTGTTGCTGGGGCAGCTGTTGCACCTGCAGGGCATCGAGACCGTTATTCTCGAACGCCAGAGCGCGGAATACGTGCTGGGCCGTATTCGGGCCGGCGTACTGGAGCAGGGCACGGTTGACCTGTTGCGCGAAGCCAGGGCTTCAGAGCGGATGGACCGCGAAGGTCTGGTTCACGATGGTTTCGAGCTGGCATTCAATGGCCGTCGCGAACGCATCGACCTCAAGGGGCTGACCGGCGGCAAGACCGTGATGGTCTATGGGCAGACCGAGGTGACCCGCGACCTGATGGAGGCACGGGACCAGTGTGGTGCCACCAGCATCTACGAAGCGAAAGATGTCGAGCTGCATGATATCTACAGCGACAGGCCGCGCGTCACCTTTATCAAGGATGGCGAAAGGGTCGAGCTGGAGTGCGACTACATTGCCGGCTGTGACGGCTATCACGGCGTGTCGCGCAAGACTGTGCCGCAGGACAAGCTCAAACTGTTCGAGCGTGTCTACCCCTTCGGCTGGCTGGGCGTTCTGTCCGACACGCCGCCGGTTGCTGACGAACTGATCTATGCCAACCACGAACGGGGTTTTGCGCTGTGCAGTCAGCGTTCAGAAACCCGCAGTCGCTACTATGTTCAGGCGCCGCTGGATACCGATATCAGCCAGTGGGATGACGCGCGGTTCTGGAATGAACTCAAGGCTCGCCTGCCGGAAGAGACCGCTGCCAACCTCGTGACCGGTGCCTCAATCGAAAAGAGCATTGCGCCGCTGCGCAGTTTCGTTGCGGAGCCCATGAAGTTCGGCACCCTCTTCCTGGTGGGTGATGCCGCCCATATTGTACCGCCCACCGGTGCCAAGGGGCTGAACCTGGCCGCCAGTGATGTCTACACCCTGTATCACGTGATGCGCAAGAACTACCAGGAAGGCCGTATTGACCTGCTGGAAAAATACTCCGAGATCTGCCTGCGCCGTATCTGGAAGGCCGAGCGTTTCTCCTGGTGGATGACATCCATGCTGCACCGTTTCGACGACGACCAGTTTGGCAAGCGCATCCAGCTGGCGGAGCTCGACTACTACACCGGCTCGGAGGCGGGTCGCACCGTTATCGCCGAAAACTACGTCGGGCTGCCCTACGAGGCGGTGGAATAAAAACAGACTGCGCCTGCTGTGCAGGATACAGGGCCGCAGCCTTCTGGCTGTGGTCAGCCACTCTTTCAATCACTGGAGCACAACAATGATAAAGCTCAGAAGTTTCGTGTCCGCCATGCTGCTTGTCACCTCAGCCTGGCTGGCACCCGCTGCCCTGGCGCAGACCGATGTCGTTATCCTTGGAACCGGTACGCCGGTGCCGGATGCCGAGCGCGCAGGCCCGTCGGCGGCGGTCATTTACAACGACCAGGCCTATGTATTCGATACCGGTGGCGGCATGGTGCAGCGGGCCATCGAAGCGGCGCAGAAAAAGGGTATCAAGGCACTCTATCCCACCAATATCAGGCATGTCTTTCTGACCCACCTGCACAGTGATCATGTACTGGATTACGCCGAACTCGCCGCGACCTACTGGTGGCGTCGTACCGAGCAGCTGAACGCCTATGGCCCCACCGGCCTGCAGGCAATGACCGATGGTTACTATGCCATGCTGGCGGAGGACATCGAGCTGCGCACCGACGGTCATCAGCCGGTCGAAAATCCGACGTTCTATCAGGTCAAGGTGAACGAGTACAGCGAAGGTGGCTGGGTCGTACAGGATGGCGACGTGACCATCGAAGCTTTCAGCGTGCCCCATGGCAGCATTGAGCCGGCCTTTGGCTACAAGATCACAACACCTGACAGGGTGGTGGTGATATCCGGCGACACAGCCTATAGCGAAAAGGTGGCCGAAATCGCCAAAGGGGCTGATGTCCTGGTGCATGAGGTCATCAATGAAGCGGGCCTGTCGAAGCTGCCCGAGTTCTGGCAGCGATATCACGGCAGCTCCCACACCACCACCAGCGAGCTGGCCAGGCTGGCGAACATCGCAAAGCCCAAACTGCTGGTGCTGACCCACATCCTGCATTACGGTGCGCCCATTGAGTCTACCCTCACAGAAGTGCAGCAGGGTTATGACGGCAAGGTGGTACTGGCCAACGATCTGGATGTTTTCTGAACCGTCAGCCGCGGCATGTTCTATATCGGAAGTGATATGTTAAATGCCGGGGAATTCATTAGAGAAACAGAGCATCAGGACTTAGGTTGTATGTCGCCAGGCGCTGCGCCAAAGTCTTTGAATAGGGTAGGCTTTCTGCATGAAAAGTCGCCCAGGTAGCGAGTTTGGAGTGCCGTTTGAGCGCGGGACCCTGTCGATTCAGACAGCCCGGCTTCGGTGCCATTGATATAACAACAATAGACAGGTAGACCCATGAATACATTGACCACACTCAGCAGGACAACCGTCAAAACCGCCGCCGCCACTGCACTGCTGAGCCTGCTGCCATACAGCAATGTTATGGCCGCCGATTTCAACCTGCGCTTTGCCCACTTCTGGCCCTCGAGCTCCGGCGTACATGAAGGCTTCGAGGCCTGGGGCACGTCGCTGGAAAGTGCCTCCGATGGCCGTATAAAGGTGGACTTCTATCCCGCCCAGACTCTGGCCAAGGCGCCCCAGAGCTACGATGCGGTGAAGAACCGTATCGCCGATATCACGGCGACGGTGCAGGGCTACAGTGCCAATCGCTTTCCGCTGACCCAGGTGGTCGAACTG
>JBFGZM010000332.1:0-4170 GCA_041586815.1 Marinobacterium sp.
ACCGACGGCCACCCCGCTATGGTATAAAGACGCCTTCAGGCCCTGAGATCGGAAACACCGCTGAATGGAACTCGAAGACCGCATTGTCAGCCAGTTTCACAGCTCGATGGATATCAATGCCCATACCATCGAGCATTACACACCCATGATCGCCCAAGCAGGCGAACAGCTGCTGCATTGCCTGGTAAATGAAAGCAAGATTCTGTGCGTCGGCAATGGCGGCTCCGCCGCGCTGGCCCAGCACTTCAGCGCCCTGCTGCTGAACCGGTATCGTCACGAGCGCCCGGGCCTGCCTGCGCTTGCCCTGTCCGCCGACAGCGCCACCCTGACCGCCATCAGCGAAGACAGCGGCTTCAGCGACATTTACTCCAAGCAGATCCGCGCCTTCGGGCAGCCCGGCGACGTGCTGCTGGTTATATCAACCCACGGTCGCGCCAACAACCTGGTGCAAGCCATTCAGGCAGCCCACGACCGGGAAATGAGCGTGATTGCACTGACCGGTTACGATGGCGGCAACACCACGGCACTTTTACGTCCCGATGAGATCGAAATCTGCGTCCCGTCCGACGACGACGTACTGATACACGATGCCCACCTGCTGGTGCTGCACTGCCTGTGCGATCTAATCGACTACCAATTGTTTGGAGCCTGAAACCGATGAATAAACTGTTTATTGCCGCAAGCCTCGCCAGCCTTGTCATCCTGACCGGCTGCTCGTCGCTGATCAGCGCAACCCGTGAAGCACCAATTCAGGAAGACAAGGGACACCGGACGCTTGGCAATTACCTGGAAGACGAAGTCATCGAAACCAAGACCCTCGTCAACATCAACAAGGGCTCCGTCGGTCTGCGCAACGCCCATGTTGGCGCCACCAGCTACAATGGCCTGGTACTGCTCACCGGCCAGGTGCCCAGCGCAGCCACGCGGGACGAAGCCGAGCGCATCGCCGGCCAGATTCGCGAAGTGCGCAAGGTACACAACGAGCTGGAGATTGCCGGTCCGACCTCATCCATTGTGCGCAGCAATGACGTCTACCTGACCAGCCGCGTCAAACTGCAACTGCTGGCAGAGCGCAACATCAACGGCAGCCGCATCAAGGTGGTCACCGAAAACAGCACCGTTTATCTGATGGGCCTGGTAACCCAGAAGGAAGCTGACATTGCCGTCCGCCTGGTGCGCACGATCACCGGCGTACAAAAAATCGTCAAGGCATTCGAGTATATCTAAAGCCGACGGCAGCGCACCGGCATGCATCCATTACCAGAACCGGTGCGCAAAAACATTACCAAGGCGTTTGAATACATCTGAAAAGACGCCGCCTCGCCAAACACAAGTACCAGACCAAAAGCACACCTGAGGCAGGGCGCAGCGATGCACCCGCCTCATCATCCAGAACCCTACTTTACAACCTTGAGGCTCGGGCGCCCCCTGGGCTTTTGCGGTGCCGCCGGCACATCTTCTGCAGGGCCAGCATTCTCACCAACCTCGCTACCGCCGGATTCATCCTCCCCTGCCGGCTGCAGCCGCTCGTAACAGTCCGCACCCGGCTCCATGCCAAAGCCCATACCCATGGCATTCTCCTTGGCAAAAATCGCCATGAGGGCCGCATAGGGGACCCGCACCTGCATCGGCACACCCCCAAAGCGGGCACTGAAGAATATCTCGCTCTCCCCCATGTGAAAATCACGCACGGCCGAAGGCAGCACATTCAGGACGATCTGCCCGTCCTGCACAAACTGTCGCGGCACCACTACATCGGGCGCATCCGCATCCACCACCAGATGGGGCGTGCAGTCATTGTCAAGAATCCACTCGTACAGCGCACGGGCGATATAGGGACGACTAGGGTTCATAACTTTCTCTCCTCCGGCGCCACCTCTTCGCGCAATGACACCGGCATTCAGTATTTCATACAACAGAGCCTACCACGATCCGGGATGCTGCACGCTGCAGCGCAGCGCCCACAAAAAAGGGACGGAGTCGCCTCCATCCCTTGATTCAATCCCAGCGCGGCGAAAGGCTTACACTCAGTCGCGCATCTCGCGCTCGGCTTCCGACAGACTTTCCTGGAAGGCTTCACGCTCAAAAATGCGCTTCATGTAACGCACCAGCATCTTGCACTGCGCTTCCGGCAGCTCGATACCCATGGCGGGCAAACGCCACAACAATGGCGCCAGGCAGCAATCCACCAGCGAGAACTCTTCATTCATGAAGAAGTCCTTTTCCCCGAAGATCGGCGAAATGGCAACCAGGCCATCACGCAATTCCTTGCGGCAACGCTCGATCTCGGCTGCATCAGCCTTGCCCGCCAGAATAGTATCTGCCAAACCACACCAGTCATGCTGGATGCGATACATGTACAGGCGGCTCTCGGCACGCGCTACCGGGTAAACCGGCAACAGTGGCGGATGTGGAAAACGCTCATCGAGATATTCCATCATCACATTCGGCTCATACAACACCAGCTCCCGATCCAGCAGGGTCGGCAGGCTGTTGTAGGGATTCAGTGACGACAAATCCTCGGGCAAGTCATTTTCGGCGCAGTCGACGATATCGACTGCGACCCCTTTTTCCGCCAGCACGATACGCACGCGGTGGCTGTAATGGTCTGCACCATTGGAAAAGAAGGTCATGGAAGAACGCTTAGCCACTACTCCCATCGGATAGTCCCCGTCAGTCTTCATTTAAAAAAGTAAATGCGGCCCAATCCTTCAGGCCGCATCGGATCATTGCTCGAACGCAAAGCCCTTAGTGTACGTCTTTCCAGTACTCTTTCTTCAGCGCAAAGGCGAACAGGAAGAAAATGAACAGGAAAATAAGCACCTTGGTACCCAGGCGCTCGGATTCAAGACGGTACGGCTCACCCATGTAGGTCAGGAAGTTGGTCAGGTCGTATACCGTCCTGTCGAACTCCTCCACCGACTGGCTACCCGCGTCCGCAATCGTCAGGCAGCTGGACATGCGCGTATTGGTCAGCGGGTCAATCTCCCCGGAGGCCGCATGCGCAAACTCTTCCGGCGTACAGTGATTTACCTGCAGACCCTGAAGGTCTTCCAGCACGTTAGGCATACCCACGTCCTTGAACACCACATTGTTCACTCCCCAGGGACGCGACTCGTCCTTGTAGAAGCTGCGCAGGTAGGTGTAAATCCAGTCCGGACCGCGCAGACGCGCTTCCAGAGACAGATCCGGCGGCGGGTTACCAAACCAGTTCGCCGCGTCACCCTTGTCCATGGCGATCTTCATCTGCTCACCAATTTTCTGGTCACCAATGAGCAGGTACTCTTCCACCAGCTCGTGCGGGATGTCCAGGTCATCGGCCGCACGCTCAAAACGCTGGTAGTCTGCCGAGTGGCAACCCATGCAGCGGTCAACAAAGGTTCCCATGCCACGCTGCAGGGACGCCTTGTTTTCGAGATCCACTTCGATAGCGTCGAGCTGCACACCGCCCGTCGCGGCCTGCACCGATACCGGCAGCAGGGCAATCATCAATGCAATCAGATACTTTTTCATTAGCCTGTAACCCTTTCCGGAACCGGTTTAGTGCTCTCCATCCTGGTGTAGATCGGCATCAGAAAGAAATACGCGAAATACAGCGCAGTGCAAATCTGGGACACCAGCGTGCGGGTCGGGTTGGATGCAACCACACCCAGGTAACCCAGGATCACGAAGCTGATCGCAAAGATCACCAGCATTACCTTGCTGATCATGCCCTTGTAGCGCATGGATTTGACCGGACTGCGATCCAGCCAGGGCAGCACGAACAGAATCGCAATGGCACCACCCATGACCACAACACCCGGGAACTGGGAACCGGCGATCGGCGGAATGGCGCGCAGCATGGCGTAGAACGGCGTGAAATACCAGACCGGCGCAATATGCTCAGGCGTCTTCAGCGGGTTCGCAGGCTCAAAGTTCGGTGCCTCAATGAAGTAACCGCCACCCTCAGGGAAGAAGAAGATCACCGTACAGAACACGAACAGGAACACGACCACACCGACGATATCCTTGACGGTGTAGTAAGGGTGGAACGGGATGCCGTCGCGCGGAACGCCATTCTCATCCTTGTTGGCCTTGATCTCGATACCATCAGGGTTGTTGGAACCGACTTCGTGCAGCGCAATGATGTGCAACACAACCAGTGCCAGCAGCACGATCGGCAGCGCAATA
>JBFGZM010000333.1:0-4100 GCA_041586815.1 Marinobacterium sp.
AATGCAGAACTCGAGCGTGCCATCCGCAAGGATCCGGCGCAGTACATGTGGGTTCACCGGCGCTTCAAGACGCACCCGAAAGGGAAAAACCACCTCTATCGAACGGGATAATCGCGATTATCCGGCCGTGGAAAAGGCGCGATCCAGTCCCTGATCGACGGCGTCCGCAAGGTTGTCGCAGCGCCGCTGCAGCCGTGCCCGTTCAGCCTCCAGCCCCGCAAACCCGGCTTCCAGTGCCTGCACAAACTCAGGCACCGAATAGCTGCAGGAAAGCACCCCGCCCCGGCTCTCCAGTAATGCCATCAGGCCGTTCATCTTGCAGGTATTGCCTACCAGCGGGATCGTCACGGTCCCCTGCAGTGCAGCCAGGATGGTGGGGTGAAAGCGGCCACCCACCGAGATCTCAACCTGTGCCAGCACATCACACAGATCCCGGAAACCCAGCTGTTGTTCAGTCAGGGTCTGCACGCCGGACAGGCGGCCGGTCATGGCCTTGGCCAGCGCCTGATCCGTTTTGGTACTGCACAGAAACAGCAGGGGTGCCTCGGGGCGCACCGTACGCACTGCATCGCAGAGACGCTGCATGGTTGCAACATCCCGGGGCCCCAGGGCCGACGAGCCGAAAATGGCGATACTGCCGGGGGCAATATCGGTAGCCAGTATCGATTTCCGCCCCCAGTCCGCCGGCAGACGGTTGCTGTAAAATGCGGCATCCGGCACCAGTTCCGCCTGGGGCACGGCCTCTCCAAGCGCCTCCAGCGATATGGCTTCGCGCACCTGGACCGCATCCAGCTGACTATACACCTGCTGCAGATACTCCAGTGCCGCCGGTTTGCTTGCCAGATCGACGGACTGGTTGATACTGATGCAGGGAACACCCGCCCCCTTCAGCCGCTCGACCAGGGCCAGCAGACGCATCAAATGGCCCGACTTGCCATGCATGGAGCCCTCACCGTTCAGCAATACCAGATCATAGCCACACCAGCGCTCGTCGAAGCGAACGTTCATCTGCTGCAGAAAGCGGTCCAGCTGCCGTGTCGAACCTGCAGCCAGAAAGCGTGTTTCCATCCAGCGGCGCAGCTGCGGAATGTGGCGGTACGGCAGCTTCGGCAGGTGCACGCTGTCGAGCTGCGCCCCCGGCCATTTGCGCTCTACCAGGTATCGCAGGCAGCTGGTCGTGGCCTGACAGCCCCAGTTGCGCGAGCGGGATGTATCATTCAGAAACAGTATTTTCACTCGACCGGGCTCCCCTGTGGCCTGATATAAAGGTCATAGATGCGCTCCAGCTGCTGGCTCACAAAGGCGTACCCCTGGGCGTTCAGATGGGTACCATCGTCCTGAATCCAGTCGTGCAGGTGTTCGCGGAAAACGTCATACAGCGGCAGCAGGTAAACATGGTCATGCTCGGCCGCCAGAGCCGCCAGCACTGCGTTATAGGCCTGGATATGCGGATTGCGGTGCAGTTCCCTGTTCGGCGCGGTTTCGAGCAGCACTACCGGGCGGCCGCGAGCATTATGGATAATGTGCTCGAGGTTGGATCTGTATTCGGCCCTGGAAACCAGATAATCCTCGCCCATCCACTTGGAGAGCGACAGCTTCTTGGTTATTTTCTTGTATTTCTTCGCCAGCTTGCGCCCGACATAGCGCCATTTGTTGTCGGGGTAGTACAGCACGTAGGGAGCATGGGCGATAGTACGCCAGGCATCCACCAGGCCAAACTGCACCGTTATAAATTCGGCATCCACATCCACGTTGTCATCAAAAATTCGTACGGCTTCGCGCGTGGTGGCCATGGTATGGCCCAGGTTCACAACCTCAAAACCCCTGCTGCGGGCGAAAGTCTCGGGATAACCGTTATACAGGCAGGGTCCTTCGCCCTTGGTATTACAGTCTCCCAGTGCAAGAATGCGTGATTTCATGATGTACTGACCAAGTATTTTTCAAGTTCTTCACCAAGCCCGACCGACACCGAACGCTTCAGCGGTTCAAGCCCTGTTGCCACGGCATCCAGCGCAGCCAGATCCAGCTCCGCCAGCCTGATGCTGCCGATCAGCTGATGGCTCTGCAACCGTTCCAGCGCCCAGCGGTAGAAGTCATCCCGCGACACCTGCTCGGGCCGCAACCCTATCACCGGCCGGCCACAGCTCACGGCTTCGGTGATCATGGAAAAACTGTCCTCGGTACAGAATACTCTGCTGGAACGGGTCAGAAAGGCCTGCATGACCGGCCTGGGCGCCTGGCAGTACCACACGGCCTCGACCTCAAGCCCGCTGGATTCGACCCGCTGTTTCAGGTAATTCTCGGCAGCAAGCCCGGTGCGCCTTGACGTGGTCAGCACCCAGCGCACCCCTTTTTCCCGCTGGGCACTGATCATGAAATTCACCAGCCGGTCCCAGTCCGGCTCGGCATACCGATAGCTGCCCGAATCACCACCGATGGCCATCATCCAGGTATCAGCGTCGGTTATCGCGGGCATCGGCAGCCACTCGACGGCCGTCGGACTGATCAGCACATCCAGCGTATTGGGCGCATTGTCGGGATTATCCAGCACAATGTTCAGCCCGACACAGGTGGCAGACACTCCCCTCAGGCCACCGACAAAGATATTCCGGGCATTCAGCAATCGCGACAGTGCAATGTTCAGATAAAGGGTATTGCCACCGGTAGAAACGATCAGGTCAGGCTTCACAAACTCACTGTCCAGCCCGTAGGCTCGCCGGATGAGCGGCCAGCAACTCAGGGGCATGCAGTTGAACAGCAGCTTGAACAGCGGTCGCAGGAACGCCCAGCGCAGCTTAACCTCCACCCAGGTCACTTCAACGTCGTACAGGCGCTCCAGCGCCAGCAGCACACCCCGGGTCTGATTAAAGTGTCCGGGGCGGCCATCACTCAGGCACAGCACATTCATCCTTTTCACCGGCTTACCTCTCCCTGACCGTTTGCTGCAACAGCTGCCCGGTATGGCCCAGCATGGCATCAAAATGCAGCGCTTCGAGCGCCCGCGCCCACACCGGCTCCAGCAAGCGACCATAGGCCCCGGGATCAGCCAGAGTCTGCTCCAGCAGGCCGTGCAACGCCGCAGCACTGGCTTCGCATAGCCCGGCCTGCGGCAAAAATTCCCTCGGCCCGGCCACCCGGGTTGATATCAGCGGTGTACGACTGAGCAGGGTTTCCGCCATGACATAGGAAAAGGATTCCCGCCGCGACGAGATCACCACCAGGTCCGCTGCCGCGATCAGAGCCGGCACATCGTCACGATGCCCGAGCAGGCGAGTGCGATCCTGCAGCCCCAGTTCGACGCGGCGCGCTTCGAGCGACGCCCGCTGCGGACCGTCTCCGACAATCAGCAAGTCGGCATCCAGCCCCTGCCAGGCATCCAGCAGAAGATCATAGCCCTTTTCCGGCACCAGGCGCCCAACAGTGAGTACCTGCACACGCCCACTGGCCCGGCCTGCCTGAAAAGGACTGGGCCCGGCCAACTGCGTTCCCGTCACGGGTGGCCAGTGAATGCCGTTGTACACCACCGAAACAGGGAGGCCGGCCAGGTGCTCGGCAATTCCCTGGCTCACCGCAATAATGCGATCAAATCCGCGAAAGGCGCTGTTGTCCCGTTTGAAACCGTGCGCCGTCGCAACCAGCGGGCAGGCAATCCAGCGGCGCATGGCCCCCACCATGGCGGCGGCCTTGTGGGCATGACAGTGCACCACATCCGGTGCCACGCCGCTAATCCGGCGCATCAACTGCCAGAGTGCCCGGGGGTTGCGACGACTGCGAGCCAGATCCAGCGCCTCGAAATGCACCGCACTGGCAAAGCGTGAACGGTATTTTTCATGGGCGATGGCAATCACCTCGTGCTGTTCAGACAGGCCATTGCACAGTTCGACGAAATGCTTTTCCAGCCCGCCTTCCTCGTTGCCACCGAGCACCTCGCAAATTCTCATCAGCTCCCCCCCCTGGCACCGGTTCGCATGCGCAGCCAGAATGCCAGGCGGTTATCCTTGCCGGATATCTTGACCCGCCTGAGTTCGAAGCGCCGGCTGGGGATATCTGTATCGATGCCCTCGACGGTGGTCACTGCCGTGGTGAAGCCGGCTTCCTCG
>JBFGZM010000334.1:0-4097 GCA_041586815.1 Marinobacterium sp.
CTGCGCATGACGGCGCCGGCGTGATGGCGAAGCGGCAGGCCGAACAGCTGTATGTCGCCCTGTTGCAACGCCAGCAGCCGTGTCAGCAGGCCGAACAGGGTGCTTTTGCCGGCGCCATTGGGTCCCAGCAGGGCATTGAAACTGCCGGGTTCAAGGGCAAAGCTGATATCCGTCAGGGCTGCCCGGGCGCCGTAATTGAATCCCAGCCCCTGTACAGCGATGGCCATCAGGGTTTCACCGCCAGGCCCCAGGGGTAGCGGCCCACTTTGATGGATTTGATGACCTTCAGCTTGTCGACATCAATTACCGAGACATCACCGCTAACGCCATTGGCGCTGAGCAGGCGCGACTCGTCGCCGTTGAATTCCAGGTGCCAGACCCGTCCGCCCACCAGCAGGTAGTCCAGTACCTCGTAGGTTTTGGCATCCACCACGGCAATGTGATTGGCCGGGCCCAGGGCGACAAAGGCATAGCGGCCATCCGAGCTCAGCTTGATGCCCACCGGCTGGATCTTGTCCCGATGTACGCCGCGGATGTCGAAATTCAGCTTATGGATGATCTGGCGTGTGCCCACATCGACTACCGCTACGGTGCCGCCGATCTCGGAGCTGGCCCAGAGCAGGCTGCCATCCTTATTGAATTCGACATGGCGCGGGCGCTGATCCACCAGGGTATTGTCGATCAGTTCATGGGTGCTGGTATCGATCCAGTGCAGCATGTTGGTGGTTTCACTGGTGTTGATAACCCACTTGCCATCGGGGCTCACCGCCATGCCTTCGGGTTCAACGCCGACATCGATCTGGGCGATGACCTCATGGCTGTTCACATCTACCACTGTCACCAGGGCATCGTCCTCGTTGGCCACGTAGAGCAGCTGATCGTTGGGGTGCAGTACGAACTGCTCCGGGTCCTCCCCCGAGGGCAGGCTGGCTACAATCTTGTGGGTGGCCAGGTCCATCACCTGCACGGTGTCCGAGTCGCTGGCACAGATATAAAGCTTGCTGCCATCGCCGGACAGCGTAATGCCCCGGGGGCGCTGGCCGACATCGAAGGTATCGATCACCTCAAGGCTGTCAAGGTCGATCAGCGACAGGGTGTCGTCCTTTTCGTTGGACACATAGACGACTTCGGCCTGGGCGGCGCTCTGGAAGTTTAGTGCCAGCATGCTGACGGCCAGTGTTAGCAGGGAGCGTTTCAGTATCATTTCGTGTCTCCAGTTGCAGAGTTGGTCATGGTATAGGCTGTACTGCATCGGCTTTCGGGCGCATCGAAGCCCAGGCTGTCCAGGTCGGTGACCGGGTGCAGAATGCCCTCCTGCGGTGACTGCGATACCAGCGCCCTTGGATGTACCAGGGCAATGGGCTGGCGCAGCTGGCCACTCCAGGGGCGATAGCTCAGCTTTCGGCCCTTGAAGGCGGCCAGGGAAAAACGGTCGGACAGCAGATAATCGCGCAGCAGCGGCGCTTCGGTCCGTTGCAGCTGGGTAACCGCCTCGGCAACGGAGCGCACCGCTGCCCAGGCGGCATAGTCGCGGCTTTGCATCCAGCGCCCGGCGAGGGCTTCGAAGCGGCCCTGCAGCTGGGCGGCGCCCCATTGTTCAACAACGCGATGCCAGGCGACGGGGGCCAGGCCCTGGGTGCCGGCTACCGGGCGCGGCAGCCAGCTGTTGTAGAGTACATATTCGCCAAAATCACCGCGCTCATCGGCCAGCACCACTACGTCGTAGTCGCCACCCTGGGTAAACAGCGGCATTTCCTTCTGGGCGGTTCGGCGCAGATCGGTATCAAAACTCCAGGCCTTTTCGTCAACAATCCTGCCGCCAAAACGCTTGGCCGCTCGGTGCAGCGCCCGGGCATAGGCCTGATCTTCGGGCTGATTTCCCGTGATCAGCAGCCAGTCCCGCCACTGTCGCGATGCCAGCCACTGGGCCAGGGCATCTGTCAGCATGGCGCGGCTGGGCAGCGTATGCAGGACGTTGCCCAGGCACTGGGTCGTTCGCAGTGCATCGTCACTGTTGCCGGCATTGAAAATCAGTGCGTCGGTCCCGAGTGTCTTGCTCAGGCGGGCAAGCTCGCTGGCGGGCAGGTCTGCCACTATCAGGTGGATACCACCGGACTGCCAGGCAAGGGCCTGCTGCAGCAACGTATCGGGATCATCGCTGTTGAGGTGATCGAGCTGGTAATGATGCTTTAGAAAGCGCCCGCTGGTATTGCTGTCATTGATGCCAAGCTCTGCGCCCCTCAGGCCTGAATCCCGGGGTTCGGGCAATACATTGGACAAGGCCGGTGGCGTGGCGGGGCGATAGCTCAGGTAGCCGATGCGCACCTCAAGGTCGGCAGATGACACCGTATTGTCGGTGCCGGTGTCGATCGGTCCGGCCTGTAACGGCAGGTGCAGTGCCGCAAGTGCCAGTAGTGGACCGAGGTAACGAGCAATGTACGGGCAGCGATAGGAGGATCTGCTGGACATGGGGGAACCGTCGTGTACGTCTAGTTATTGTTGTGGGTATCTGACGCCAGCATAGGGCGCGGGCAAAGACGGAGAAATATGCAGAAAGTACCGATCTACTGGTACTGAAGTAGCATGTGAGCTTTGCCAGCCAAGCGCATCGGCAGGTCCGGGCTGTGGTCTGTCGCCGTGCCGTTTTCTGTGGTGGTTGGCGCTTTGCATGGCGGGGCAGATGGGCGATAATCCGCCGCGTTTCCGGTGTGCCGCCCCTGCGGCTCATGCCCCCTGTTTGCGGACGAGTTACCCCATGAGTCAAGCCATGAATACCCTGCAGTCTCGCTTTGAGCGCCTGCGTGCCAACAAGCTGTTTGAAGCCCTGGTCATCAGTATCATTATCGTGTCGGCCCTGCTGGTCGGAGCCAAAACCTACTCGGAAACCAGCCGTTTCGAGCAGGCGTTGCAGATTCTGGATATGGCAGTAACGGCCTTTTTCCTGGTGGAGATCCTGATCCGCATGGCCGGCGAGCGCCGAGTGCGAGATTTCTTTAGAAAAGGTTGGAATATCTTTGATTTTATTATCGTTACCGCCAGTCTTATTCCGCTGGACGACTCTGAAATGGTACTGCTGGCGCGTCTGCTGCGCATCTTTCGGGTGCTGCGGCTGGTGTCGATGATTCCCGAGCTGCGCATGCTGGTGACGGCGCTGTTCAAGTCCATCCCCCGCATGGGCTATGTTGCGCTGCTGATGTTCATTATCTTCTACATCTACGGCGCCATTGGCAGCTTCCTGTTCCACGAGGTGAATGAGAAGCTCTGGGGCAATATTGCCCTGGCCATGCTGACGCTGTTCCAGGTGGCCACGTTTGAAAGCTGGGCCACGGCCGTGCTGTATCCCACCATGGAGCATTTCCCCTACAGCTGGATCTACTTCATTACCTTTATCTTTCTCAACTCCTTTGTGTTTCTGAACATGATGATCGGCATCGTGCTGGACGTGATGCAAAAGGAAAGTGTGCAGATGGAACTGGAGTCGGGCGAGGGTGAGGCGGCCGAGTTACATGGCCTGCGGGATGATGTGCAGGCCATGCGCGAGCAGCTGGCGCGCATGGAGGCGCTGCTGAATAAACGTTGAGGGCGCCTTAACCGGTAGCCGCGACGACGGAAATCTCCACCCGCAGGTCGGGGCTTGCCATGCGGGCCTCGACACAGGCGCGGGCCGGCGCCCGGCCTGCGGGCACCCAGGCATCCCAGACGGCATTCATGGCGGCGAAGTCGTTCATGTCGCGCAGCTAGACCGTTGCCGACAGGATGCGGTCACTGCCGACTGACGCCAGCAGTGCGTCGACTTTTGCCAGCATGGTTTCGGTCTGGCCGGTGTCAGCCGCCAGCTGCTGATCGATACCCAGCTGCACTATGCCGCCTGCGGTTTTGTGCTGGCGGGCAATGGCGTCTCCGTCGTCGACCCCATCACTGCGCAGCACTAAGCCAGGTTGGGACTGGTGGTGAAGCGGTTTGAGCCCCGTATTGGCTATCGCTACTCGCTGATTTTCTCGCGTAACCGGGCACAATCGGCCCTGACCCGGGGCTTCGTCAGCCTGTTGCACGAGGAGCTACAGGCCCTGCAACAGCGCTCGACCGGGCTGTTCGAC
>JBFGZM010000335.1:0-4017 GCA_041586815.1 Marinobacterium sp.
CAACGCCAATCATCTTGCCCGCCACTCAGGGAGCGACAACCCGGGCTATCGACAACCGTTTCAGCCCGTAGCCAGCAAGCGGCGGGGGCGCAGAACGCGGTCATCCGATATTTCGGCGATACCCAGAAAGACTCCGGTTTCACCTGCAATCAGTTTAATCAGCTCCACCGGAGCCTGCTCCGGCAGGGCCAGACGCTGCCCCATAAGGATGCGTTGCGTCTGTGCGCCGTCCAGCGTCAGGGAAGGAATATCCTCCAGGGCGCTGGTGACCGGCAATAATAGCGTATCAAGCCGGGCTTGTATGCCCTTTTCCCCATCATCCTGCGGCAGTTCGGCAGCCATGTCCTGCAAGGCATCGAGCGTAATCATCTGCTCGGCCTTGTAGGGTCCGGCATCAAGGCGGCGCAGTTGCTGAACATGGGCACCGCAGCCGAGCAGTAGCCCCAGATCTTCCACGATAGAACGGATATAGGTGCCTTTGGAGCAGCGAATATCCAGCTCGATTTCGTCCTCGCGCAGGGCGGTCAGACGGCAGTGGAAAATGGTGACACGGCGCGGTTTGACTTCAACCTGGATGCCCTTGCGCGCCAGCTTGTAGAGCGGCTGACCTTTGTGCTTGAGGGCCGAAAACATGGAGGGCACCTGCTCGATTTCACCCGAGAAGTGCTCGTCCAGCAGTGCGAGGATATGGGCCTTGTCCAGTACCGGTACCTGACGGGTTTCCACCACCTCGCCATCGGCGTCGCTGGAGTCTGTACGGACGCCCAGCTTGGCCGTGGTCAGGTAGCGCTTGTCGGCATCCAGCAGAAACTGGGAAAACTTGGTGGCTTCACCAAAAGCGATCGGCAGCATGCCGGTCGCCAGAGGATCCAGCGCACCGGTATGGCCGGCCTTGGCCGCGCCATACAGACGCTTGACCCGCTGCAGTACGCCGTTGGAGGTGATCCCGGCGGGCTTGTCGAGCAATAGAATGCCGTCCAGCGCCCGACCGCGGCGTTTTCTGCCCTCGGTCATGCCTTATTCCTCGTCCGCTTTGTCCGCCGAATCATCGGCAGGTTCGGCACCGGGTTCCGGCTGGTTTACCTGAGTAATCAGGCTGTGCAGACGGCGACCACGGTCGACGGATTCATCAAAATGAAATCGCAGTTGCGGCATGACGCGCAGCTTGATGCCGCGCGCCAGCTCGTGACGCAGGAAGCCCGCGGCCTTGTTAAGCACAGACAGCGATTCCTTTACCGTCTGGTCTTCATCGGTCTGCTCACCGAATGCCATGACAGTGACGTAGACGTCGGCATAACCGAGGTCCTTGGCCACTTTCACATAGCTGACGGTCACCATGCCGACGCGCGGATCCTTGATCTGTCGCTGGATCAGCTGGGCCAGATCCTTCTGGATCTGGTCCGCTACCCGCTGAGTTCGAGTAAATTCTCGTGCCATGGCGTTTAGAGTGTCCGCTGAACTTCAATGGTGTCGAAGACTTCGATCTGGTCACCGACCTTGACGTCATTGTAGTTCTTGACGCCGATACCGCATTCCATGCCCTGACGGACATCCTGTACGGCATCCTTGAAGCGACGCAGCGACTCAAGCTCACCCTCGTAAACCACGACATTGTCGCGCAGTACACGGATACGCTTGTTGCGGTGCACGGTACCCTCGGTAACCATGCAGCCTGCCACCAGGCCCAGTTTCGGCGAACGGAAGACGTCGCGCACTTCGGCGATGCCCACGATCTGCTCGCGGAACTCCGGCGACAGCAGACCGGTCATGGCCTGTTTGACGTCATCGATGATGTCGTAGATCACGCTGTAGTAGCGCAGCTCCAGACCTTCACGCTCGACGATGGCCTTGGCCTGGTTGTCGGCACGCACGTTGAAACCGATAATCAGTGCACTCGAGGCCACGGCAAGGTTTGCCTCGGTCTCGGAGATACCACCTACACCACCGGCAACGATATTGACCTTCACTTCGTCGGTGGACAGATCTTCCAGCGCCTGAGTCAGGGCTTCGAGGGATCCGCGCACGTCCGCCTTGAGAACGATATTCAGCGACTTCACATCGCCGGCCTGCATGTTGGCGAACAGGTTTTCCAGCTTGGAAGCCTGCTGACGCGCCAGCTTGATCTCGCGGTACTTGCCCTGACGGAACAGTGCAACTTCACGCGCTTTCTTCTCGCTGCTGACAGACGCAAAGTCGTCACCGGCGCCCGGGGTACCATCAAGCCCGAGGATTTCCACCGGAATGGACGGGCCCGCTTCGTCGATGTCCTTGCCGCTCTCATCGCGCATGGCACGAATACGACCGTAGTGCAGGCCTGCCAGAACGATGTCGCCCTTGCGCAGGGTACCGTTCTGAACCAGCACAGTGGAAACCGAACCGCGGCCCTTGTCCAGGCGGGATTCAACCACAACACCCTGTGCCGGCGCTTCAGGCACGGCGTTCAGTTCCAGAACTTCAGCCTGCAGCAGGATGGCTTCGAGCAGCTTGTCGATGCCCTCACCGGTCTTGGCAGATACGCTGACGAACTGAACTTCGCCGCCCCACTCTTCAGGGATAACATCGCGCTGAGCCAGTTCGTTCTTGACGCGATCCGGGTCGGCATCTTCCTTGTCGACCTTGTTCACGGCCACAACCAGCGGCACGCCAGCGGCTTTCGCGTGCTGTACCGCTTCTTCGGTCTGCGGCATCACGCCGTCATCGGCGGCCACAACCAGGATAACGATGTCGGTCAGCTTGGCACCACGGGCACGCATGGCGGTAAAGGCCGCGTGTCCCGGTGTATCCAGGAAGGTGATCATGCCGTTGTCGGTTTCGACGTGGTAAGCACCGATATGCTGGGTAATACCACCGGACTCGCCCGCCGCCACCTTGGTGGTACGGATGTAGTCGAGCAGTGACGTCTTGCCATGGTCGACGTGACCCATGACGGTTACCACAGGCGCACGGCCCTGGACTTCGCCCTGCTGCTGCTGGATGGTTTCCATCAGCGCGGACTCAACCGCATTTTCCTGCATGGGCTTGGCAACGTGGCCCATCTCTTCCACGATCAGCGTCGCTGTATCCTGGTCGATCACCTGGTTGATGGTCGCCATGGCGCCCATCTTGAACATCACCTTGATGACCTCGGCCGCCTTGACCGACATCTTCTTGGCCAGTTCCGCCACAGTCAGGCTCTCAGGCAGCTGCACTTCATGCACCTGAGGTGCCTGCGGCTCCTTGAAACCATGTACGTTTGGCTTGCCACCGCGTGCGCGGCCCTTGCCAGGACCACGGCTCAGCTTGCCACCACGGCGGCCGCCATCGCGATCATCGCCACCGAAGCCTCGACCCGCACCGCGGGAAGACTTGGCACCACGGGACGGTTTCTTGTCATCCGAAGTGGTACGGCGGGCCAGCTGCTGCTGTTTTTTCTTCTCCTTGCGCAGAGCCTCTTCACGAGGATCTGCCTTGGAGGCCGGCGGCGCCAGCTGCTCTTCGCCATCAACAGCCTTGACCGACTTGGTGTCGATCTCGGCGGCAGCGGGCGCAGCGGCTGCAGGCTTGGCGGCAACCGGAGCGGCAGCAACCGGAGCAGGCGCAGCGGCCTGTTCAACGGCAGCTGCAGGCTGCTCTGCTGCCTGCTCCGCCGGAGCCGCTTCACCTTCTGCATCGGCACGTTTGACGTAGGTTCGCTTCTTGCGCACTTCGATGTTGATCGTCTTCTTCTTGCCGGAGGCACCGGAGACTTTCAACTGCGACGTTGTCTTGCGCTTGAGGGTAATTTTCTTCGGCTCGCCAGACTCGGCGTTTTCACCGTGGCTGCGCTTGAGGTAAGTCAGCAGGTCCTGGCGTTCGCCTTCGGACACCTTGGACCCGTCGTTCTTACCTTTGATACCCGCGTCCTGCATTTGCTTGAGCAAACGCTCGACGGAAACACCAACCACATCGGCAAGTTGCTGTACTGTTACTTCTGCCATATTGGTTTTCTCTCCTAATCCGTTGACCCAGACTCATCGTCCGCAAACCAGGGAGCCCGGG
>JBFGZM010000336.1:0-4007 GCA_041586815.1 Marinobacterium sp.
CGGATCGAGTACCCCAAGCCCGATGGCAAGCTGAGTTTTGACAAGTTGTCGTCGGTGTTCCTGTCCAACACCAACCACGAAGAGGACCAGCCGAGTCACCTGCAACTGACGGATGCAGGCATCCCGCTTGCAACGAACCTGCCCACCTGGGCGGAGCCGGCACAGCGCTTCTGTCCGGCCGGGGTGTATGAAATCGTGGATGAGCCCACTGGCCCGCGCTTTCAGATCAACGCGCAGAACTGCGTGCACTGCAAAACCTGTGACATTAAAGACCCGTCGCAGAATATCACCTGGGTCGTGCCCGAAGGCGGCGGCGGTCCAGCTTACCCGAACATGTAAGCCTTGAAAAATGCATGAATATCGTCAATCCAACGTTAGAAAGGAAAGTGATATGAAATCAGTAAAGGCATTTAGCGCTGCAGCGGCATTTTGCTTGACCGGCACAATGGCGCAGGCCTCCGATGTGGTTTTGGGTGTTCCCAGCTGGCCTTCGGCTGCTGCCACTGCCCATATTCTGAAGGTGGTGATGGAGGATAACCTGGGATTGGATGTGGCCATGCAAAGCGGCTCCAACGCAGTTATCTGGGAAGCGATGGACCGGGGATCCATGCACGTGCACCCGGAAGTCTGGCTGCCCAATCAGAGCAACCTGCATGACAAGTATGTGAAGACCAACGGTACCGTGGCTCAAAATCCAAACGGTGTTAAGGCCTCACAGGGGATCTGTGTTACCAAGGCGACATCGGAAAAACATAACATCACGTCTATTTATGACCTGACAGACCCGGACAAGTCGGTACTTTTCGACACCGATGGTGATGGCATAGGCGAGATGTGGATCGGTGAGCCAGGCGCAGCCTCGACGACGATCGAGCAGATCAGGGCCAAAAGTTACGGTTATAACGAGACCATGAAGCAGGTTGTCATGGATATGCCGCTCAACTGGGCTGCACTGGATGCTGCCGTGATTGCGGACAAGCCCTATGCGTTCTTCTGCTACACGCCACACCATGTGTTTAATATACATGAGCTGGTGATGCTCGAAGAGCCGCCACATAACGCGGACACCTGGAATGTGGTGCAACCCACCGATGATGCTGACTGGCTGGCTAAGTCCAATGCCGATAGCGCCTGGGACACAGCCTACCTGTACGTGCATTACGCCAAGTCCCTCGAAGCGGATCAGCCCGAAGCGGCGATGTTACTGAAGAACTTCAGTCTGAATGCCGACCTGGTTGGCGAGTTGAGTTACCACGTGGTGGTCGAGAAGAAAGACCCTGCTGTCGTTGCCAAAGAATGGGTGACAGAGCACAGCAGCCTGGTTGAATCCTGGCTGGGGCAATAGTCCGGTCCCGTTTGTCCACTGTCTGATAGACATCTGGTCATGAAGCGAATGATGGCTTCAGAAGTCGATTCTGCAGCCATCCGCTTTACCTTGGCCCGACCAGATGCCTGCAGCGATACCAATACTAGTAGCGAGGGTAGCCAACGTGAGTGCGGATGTCATTCAGCTAGAAAACGTGTGGAAAATCTTTGGCGATAATTCCGATCAGGCGATGAAGGCGGTCGTTGAGGAGGGGCTGGACAAAGCTGCCGTTCTGGAGCGCTTTAGTTGTGTCGTGGGAATCGCCAATGTCTCCTTTACGGTGCCTCGCGGCGAAATCTTTTGCATCATGGGTCTCTCCGGTAGCGGAAAATCTACGCTGATTCGGCACCTTAACCGCCTCATCGAACCCACCGCCGGCAATATCAAGGTGCTTGGCCGGGATATGTCTGCCCTGTCCCACAATGATTTGCGGGATGTGCGCGCCAAACATATCGGCATGGTGTTCCAGCATATGGCGCTGCTGCCGCACCGGACGGTACTGGATAACGTCGCCTTTCCGCTGGAGGTGCAGGGCGTTCCCAAGTCCAAGCGCTGGGAAACCTCTCAGCATGCCCTGTCGCTGGTGAACCTCGACGGTTATGAGGACCGCCTGCCCAGTGAACTCTCGGGTGGCATGCAGCAGCGTGTTGGCCTGGCGCGGGCACTGGCCAGTGATCCCGAAGTGCTGCTGATGGACGAACCCTTCAGCGCACTGGATCCGCTGATTCGGCGCGAGCTGCAGAATCAGTTTGTATCGCTGACCAAGACACTGCAGAAAACCACCATCTTTATTACCCATGACCTTGATGAAGCGATCCGCATCGGCGATCGCATCGCGATCATGAAGGACGGGCACCTTATTCAGGTCGGTACACCCGAGGAGATCGTGATGTATCCGGCGGACGATTATGTGGCCGATTTTGTCAAGGATATCTCTAACCTGAAGCTGGTCTGTGCCCATTCAATCATGCGGGATATCAGCAGTGAAACGGTACCTGCTGGCGTGAATCTGGCCGATGCTCCGCGCGTGGGAGAAAACACCAATCTCGATCACCTGATCGATATCGCTATCACCTCGGAGTTGCCTATCATCATCACCGATGCGGCCGGAGCGGATATCGGCATCGTCAGCAAGAATATTTTGCTGCAGGGCATCAAGGGGGAAAAGTAATATGAATGCGAACAATAAAACCTCGGCGATGATAGAGCGGCAGGAGTCCGTTCATCGTTTTGCCGAGCGTCAGGGTGATTACTACAGCTCGCAGTTCGAGAAGATCCAGTCCAGCAATCGCATCACTTTCTCCTTTAATCCCAGCGCTGCGCTGCTGGGGCCGCTCTGGGCCTCGGTACGCAATGTCTGGGGTTTCTTTTGGATGAGCACCCTCGCCACCCTGTTTGCGCTGGTCTTGTTGGGCAGGGGCTTGTGGGGTGAACTGGGCGCGGACGATCTGGCCCGGGCGGAACGCCTGAGCAGCAAGTCGCAGGAAATGGCAATCAAGGCTCAGGCTGCCCTGGAATCCGGGGCCTCGAATGTCGAGGTTCTGCAGCGTAACGCCGATAACCTGCAGCGGGCAGCAGACAATGCCCTGGTTGCCGCTGAAGCGGCGGTTGGCGGAGCGAACCAGCTGATACTCTGGGGCGCGCTGGCCCTGGTAGCCACCATGCTGATCCAGGGATTCATGGCCAATATTGTTTTCGAAATGAAGTACTGCCGCTGGCGCGGTGGGCGCCGTGAAACAAGTGGTTTCAGCCAGATGAACCTGCTCCTGGGCGTTGTGATGCTGGCCGTGATGGTTCCGCTGACGCTGTACCGCTTTACGGTGGCGAGGCCCGTGGCGTGGCTGATCGAGTTTCCCACCGACAAAGCGATTTTCACCGCAGCCGCCAGTTGGCTGGATGCAGGCTTTGACAGCATCGCCCTGAAGGGAGCCGGTTTTTTTGATGGTATTACCAGTGGCATACGCATGCTGCTTGATAGTTTGGAGGTGGTGCTGGTCGATACGCCCTGGCCGGTGACTGCGATGGTGATACTGGTGATGGCCTGGCGTCTGGCCGGTCCGAGAGTTGCCATCTTCACGCTGGCAGCGCTGGCCTACCTTGCATTTCTGGGGTATTGGGAGAAAAGCATGGCAACGGTTGCGTTGCTGGGGGCTGCGGCTACCTTGTGTGTGGTGATCGGTGTGCCGCTGGGGATCCTGTGTGCGAAGAGTCCCTCTACCTACGCGGTCGCTCGACCGGTATTGGACTTTATGCAAACCATGCCGGCGTTTGTCTATCTGATTCCGATCATCGCGTTTTTTGGTACCGGCAAGCCGCCGGGCATCCTGGCTACGCTCATTTTCGGCATGCCGCCGGTAGTGCGGCTGACGGCGCTGGGCATCAAGCAGGTTCCTCCCACGATCGTGGAAGCGGCGTTGGCTTTTGGCTGTACCCGGCGCAAGTTGCTGCTGGATGTGGAAATTCCCCTGGCTTTGCCCAGCATCATGACCGGCGTCAACCAAACTATCCTGATGTGTCTGTCGATGGTGGTTATCGCCTCGCTGATCGGTGCTGAAGGCCTCGGCACTGATGTGCTCCAGGCGTTGCAGTTCGCGGCGAAAGGACAGGGGCTGCTGGCCGGTTTGGCCATTCTGCTCTGCGC
>JBFGZM010000337.1:0-4003 GCA_041586815.1 Marinobacterium sp.
ACCGCGGCGCCGAATATGTAGTCGACTTCCTGCCCAAGGTCAAGATTGAAGTGGCGGTCGACAGCGACATGATCGATCAGGTTATTGAGGCCATTACCAAAACCGCCAACACCGGCAAAATTGGTGACGGCAAGATATTTGTCACTCCACTGGAGCAGGTTATCCGTATCCGCACCGGTGAAACCGGACCAGACGCACTCTGAAGCAGGATATTTTCCACGCAGGACGCCAAACCTGGCGCCTCTGTGGATAACTCAAGGCACCAAAAAGCACCCTCCGGGTGCTTTTTTTATGCCGCGAACCGCCAATTGCCGCGTCGACGTTACCGCTAGCTCAATAGATACTCACATGTTGCCCACAAACAACAATCTGTGGAAAAGCTGTTTCCAGCCTGTGTCGAACCAAAACAAAAATATCTCAAGCCATTGTTTTAAATAAACAAAATAACATAACACCGCGACTCTTAAAACTTGCCCATAGCGTCTTCAAACACACCCCTGTAAAGTTACCCCCAATTTCACGCCATCCGTTTCAGCCTGCTCCCTCCTCGCTCTGCCACCCGGCAGATCAACGCCAGCCGACACCAGATGAGCGCCGCATACTTGATTGCAGAACGTCTAAACTGACAGTTGCAATGGCGTGACCACTGCGCTGTAGCACACTGCGGGATAGTAGCGGTGCAACCAATCCTGAGGGGGTGCGTTATGACACGCGAGCTGCTGGATAAAATGCTGGAGACGCTCTGGCAGGACTTCCTTGCACGGACCCCCGATGCCCGCCGCGTTCACAGCCTGCTGGCGGCAGACAACCCCCGGATGCAAACAGATCATCTGAGCCTGCATACCCTGGCGCTGCCAAGAGTCAACATCACCCAACTGGCCAGGCCGTTCGAACGCGCAGGCTATCAGCCCAGCGGAGAGTTTGAGATCACGGGCACCCGCCTGTTTGCTCGCCACTACGAACACCCCGACAGCAAGCTGCCAAAATTGCTGCTCATCGAACTCAATGTCGACGCCCTGGGGGATGATGTGCGCAATATCCTGCATCAGCTTGTCAGTCAGATCCCGCCGACCGCCCCGCAGCAGGACGACTTCTGCACGTCGGGGCGACACTGGAAGATTGATTACGACAGCTACCAGCAACTGCAGCGCAGCTCCCCCCATGCCGCCTGGGTTGCCGCGTTCGGCTTTCGAGCCCACCACTATGCGTTGCTGATCAACAGTCTGAGTGAATACGACAGCATCGATGACTTGAACGATTACCTGCTGGAACAGGGTATTCGGCTCGACAGCAGCAACGGCCTGGTGCAGGGCTCCGCCGACGAATACCTCGAACAGTCCGCGACCATTCCTGGCGATACGCAGGTGGAATTCAGTGACCGGAATGCACTTGTTCCCGGTGGCCACTTCGCCTTCATCCGCCGCTACCCGGGTAATGACGGCCGGCTGTATCAGGGCTTTATCCGAATGTCCGCTGCGCCCACCGCATCTTATCTACAGTACCGTTGAAAGCATGGCAGGGAGAGTTGAATGATCATAATGAGACCCATCCGCGAGAGCGACCTGGATGTGCTGTGTGACATTGCAAGAGAATCCGGCCCGGGCTTCACCTCTCTGCCGGACAACCGCGAGCTGCTGCAGGCCAAGATAGAACGCACCTGCCGTGCCCTGCAGCAGGATGCAGCACTGGACGGCAGCCAGGGCTACCTCTTCGTGATGGAGGATCTGGCCAGCGGCCAGGTAGTAGGTACCAGTGGTATCGAGGCCGCTGTCGGTCTCAGCGAGCCCTGGTACCACTACCGCATCGGCACCGTGGTACATGCGTCCCGCGAGTTGAACGTCTACAACAACTTCCGCACCCTGGACCTGTGCAATGACTACACCGGCTGCGCCGAGGTGTGCACCCTGTACCTTAAACCGGACTATCGCAAGGGCAGCAACGGCAACCTGCTGTCCAGGAGCCGCTTCATGTTCATGGCCGAATACCCGGAGCGCTTTGCCGAACGGGTGATTGCCGAGATGCGCGGCTATTCCGACGAAAAGGGCCGCTCACCGTTCTGGGATGGGCTGGGACGCCACTTCTTTTCAATGGAATACTCCCAGGCTGACTACCTGACCGGCTCCGGCAACAAGATCTTCATTGCCGAGCTCATGCCCAAGCACACGATTTACCTGCACCTGCTGCCCAAGGACGCACAACGGGTCATCGGCCAGGTGCATCGAAATACCGAACCCGCCAAACGAATGCTGGAAAATGAAGGTTTTCGCTTCGAAGGCTACATTGACATCTTCGACGCCGGACCCACCATTGCCACACGACTCAACGACATCCGCAGCGTACGCGACAGTCGCTACGTCAAGGCACGTATTGGGGACACATCCGGCCGGGGCGACCACCTTTACCTGGTCAGCAATACTCTGCTGGAGCAGTTCCGCTGCACCGTCGTCCCCCTGCAGCCCGAAGGCAGCGCCGTGCAGGTCAGCCACGAGCTGGCAGATGCACTGCGAGTTTCCAACGGCGATCCTCTGCGCATCGTTCCCATCAAAGCGAGACAGCCCGAATGACCGACCCCGCTTCTCTGTACATCAATGGCCAGTGGTGCCGCGGTGACGACGCCGATATGGAATCTTTCAATCCGGGCAACGGCCAGCGTATCTGGCACGGCCGTGCTGCCAGCAGCGACCAGGTCAACGAGGCGGTTGTGGCGGCGCGCGACGCCTTTGAGCACTGGCGCCTGATGACCTTTGAGCAACGCGCCACCCTGATACGCCGCTTTGTCAGCCAGCTGGAACAGCACCGTGACCTGCTCACCGACACCATCGGCCAGGAAACCGGTAAGCCACAATGGGAGGCTGCCACCGAAGTGGCGGCCATGGTCGGCAAGGCCGATATCTCGATTCAGGCGGCACTGGAACGCAGTGGCGAGAAGCGCCAGCACAGCAATGGCATAACCTCTACGCTGCGTCACCATCCCCACGGAGTGGTGGCCGTGTTCGGGCCCTACAATTTCCCCGGGCACCTGCCCAACGGACACATTATCCCGGCGCTGCTGGCGGGGAATACGGTGCTGTTCAAACCCAGCGAACTGACACCCCGGGTCGCAGAACTCTGCCTGCACTTCTGGCAAAAGGCCGATCTGCCGGACGGCGTACTGAACCTGCTGCAGGGCGGGCGCAGTACCGGCCAGGCCCTGGCGGCCCATCCCGGGCTCGACGGCCTTTTCTTTACCGGCAGCGCCGATACCGGCAGCTATCTGCACCAGCAGTTCGGCGGGCACCCGGAAAAAATTCTGGCGCTGGAAATGGGCGGCAACAACCCGCTGATCGTCGCCGACACCCCGGATGTGCGGGCGGCGGTGCTGATGACGATCCAGTCGGCCTACCTGAGCGCCGGCCAGCGCTGCACCTGCGCACGCAAGCTGCTGGTGCCCAGAGGGCGAAGCGGCGATGCGTTTATCGAGCAGCTGCGCCAGGCCGTGCTGGATATCCAGGTGGGCCCCTACAACCAGCAACCACAGCCCTTTATGGGTGCACTGATCAGTGAGCCTGCGGCACTGCAACTGTTGCAGGCCCAGCACGCGCTGGTGCAACTCGGTGCCCGGGTGCTGGTCTCCATGAGTCAGCTGCGTCCGCGCACCGGACTGCTGTCGCCGGGACTGATCGATGTCAGCGCCGTGCCGAACCTGCCGGATCAGGAGTATTTCGGCCCACTGCTGCAGATCATCCGCTACGACGACTTTGATGAAGCGATTGACCTGGCCAACGCCACGGCCTTCGGGCTCAGCGCAGGCCTGTTCAGCAGTGACGCGCAGCTGTATCAACGGTTTCTGCAGCGCATTCGCGCCGGCATCGTCAACTGGAACCGCCCGCTTACAGGGGCCAGCAGTGGTCTGCCCTTTGGCGGTATTGGCCGCAGTGGCAACCACAGACCCAGCGCCTGGTATGCGGCAGACTACTGTGCCTATCCGGTCGCCTCCCAGGAAGCAGAACGGCTCGACATGCCC
>JBFGZM010000338.1:0-3993 GCA_041586815.1 Marinobacterium sp.
AGCAGGGGAGCGATGGCCACGAAGTCGGCGCCGCCATGGATCTGCAGCACCGAGGTTTCCTGGTGCCTGGCGGGCAGCTCCCACAGGGTGTCGGCCTGCGCAGCGCTCAGCGGCAAAAATAACAGGCAGCCCGGCAACAGGGCTGCAAACCACCGTGGCAAGCGCATCTACAAAAGACTCCGGCGGTGAAAGCGAACGGTAACCACCAGGCCCGCAGGCTGGTTGTCACTCAGATTGAGGGTGGCCCTGTGGTAGCTTGCTACCTCCTTGGCGATGGCAAGGCCAAGGCCCGATCCTGTGCGGCGATTGCCGGGGCTGCGGTAAAAACGTTCGAATACCAGCGGCTTTTCGGCATCAGGAATGCCGGGGCCATTATCTGCCACCACCAGGCTGACATCACGCGCGCTCTGGTGCAGTTCAATACGTACCTCGCTGCCCGGGTCGCTGTAGCGAATGGCGTTTTCAAGAATATTCTGCACCATCTGGCGCAGCGCAAAGGCATTGCCCTGCACGCAGACCTCGCTGTCGCCCTCGAAACCCAGCTCCACACCCTGCTCCAGCGCGGGCAGCGCCAGCTCGCGACACAGCTCCAGTACCAGCGTATCCAGCACCACAGGCTCCATCTGCTGGCTGCGCAGGCGATGGGCCAGCACCGCCTGGTTAAGCAGCTGATTCACCGTATCACTAAGCCGATCCGCTGACTCCAGCACCCGGCCCAGCTGGCGGCGGCGCAGGCTGGCATCGTCTTCGTCCAGCGCATTCTGCGCCTGGGACCGAAGACCAGCCAAAGGCGTGCGAAGCTGGTGCGCCGCCTCACTGGTAAAGCGCTGCAGCCCATCCAGGGTACCACCGAGCTGCTGCATGAAATGGTTGATGGTGCCCACCAGTTTGGAAATCTCCCGCGGCACGGCGACATCCAGGGGGCTCAGGTCCACGGACGAACGCGTCGCCAGCGCCCGATTGAGCCGCTCCAGCGGCCGTAGCGTCATCCATATTCCCAAAGATACCAGCAGCAGCGCCACGCCAAACAGCAGTGCGATCAGTTGCAGCGCCCGCAGGCCGATATCATCCGCGAGCGCATTGCGGGCCAGCACAGTCTGACCAAGCTGGATCTGCACAAAGCCACTGAAATCGGTTTCGGTCAGCAAGCGCTCGAGCACCAGAAAACGCACGGCTTCACCCCGGTAGTCCGCATCAAAGAACCGGGTGCGAAAACCGTCGCCGGCACCATCGGCAGCCGTGTCACGCACCATCTTGCCCCCCTGCCTGGCCGGTGGGGCAGGCAGGTCGGCATAGCCGGTAACATGCTCCCCCCCTGGCCCGCCGATGCGGTAATAAACACGATCATCCGGCGCCAGCGCCAGGGTTTCGAAGGCGGCGCGGGGCAACTCCGCCACCAGCTTGCCATGGCGCAGCGAGATCTGCTCCGCAATTTGCAGGGCAGCGCCATCCAGCAGGCGGTCGTAAGACAGTTGCGCCGAGCGCTGGGCGTAACTCTGCGCCGCGCGCACCGCCACCAGGGACACGATCAGCAGCAGCAGACCGGTTACCCAGAGCAACTTGCGCCGGATAGACCAGCGCGCAAATTCAGGCAGACGTCTTTTCGACCACATAGCCGAGACCTCGAAGGGTGCGTATCTCGATCGAGCTGCTTGCCAGTTTCTTGCGCAGGCGTCCCACGTAGAGCTCGATGGCGTTGGCACCCGGCGTTTCATCGAAACTGTAGAGATGATCCAGCAACTCTTCCTTGCTCAACACCCGGCCGCGGTGGCTCAGGAAAATTTCCAGCAGGCGAAACTCGCGCTGTTTCAGTTCCACCGCCTCGCCGCCCACGGTCACACTGCAGGCCTGGCGATCCAGCACAGTATTGCCCAGGCTGAGCCGATCCTGCGCCTGGCCCTGGCTGCGCCGCAACAGGGCGCGGCTGCGGGCTTCCAGCTCACCGAAATCGAACGGTTTGGTGAGGTAGTCATCGGCGCCAAGATCCAGCAGGGTAATGCGGTCTTCAATCTGACCCCGGGCGGTGAGCACCAGCACCGGCGTCGTGCTGCTGCGCTGGCGCAAGCGGGCCAGGACCTGCTCTCCGCCCAGCCCCGGCAGATTCAGATCCAGAATGATCAGGTCGAATGCCTGATGCCGCAAAATGCTGTCGGCACGGCTACCGTCGGCAGCCACATCGGCGGCGTGCCCCTGCTTGAACAGGCGCCGGCTGATCGCCTCGGCCAGGGTCTGGTCGTCCTCCACGATAAGAATGCGCATGCTGCCTCGTCTGCCGGCTTTACTGGGCCGCGGTTATTTCCTGTTTGATCCACTGTACAAAGCGCTGTATATCCGGGCGATGCAGGGTGTTACGCGTACACACAAGATAGTAGCTGTGCCTGGCCTGTACGCTGATATCAAACAGACGCACCAGGCGACCGGCGCGCAGGTCATCGGCCGCCAGCACGCTACTGCCCAGCGCGACCCCCTGGCCATCCATTGCCGCCTGCAGCACCATGCTCGACATGCTGAAGCGCGGCCCGTTGACCACCTCCAGCGACGCCACGCCGGCCGCACCCAGCCACTGGGCCCAGCCCGGAAACTCGCGATCATCGGCCCTGCCTTCAAAATGCAGCAGCGTCTGCCCTGCCAGATCCACCGGGCGCTGGAACACATGACCACGTTCCAGCAGGCGCGGGCTGCACACCGGAAAAACAACTTCATCGGTCAGTGCCTCAAGGTGCAGACCCCGCTCCTTGGGCGGCCCGTAGCGGATGGCCAGATCCACATCCTCGTAGGAAAAATCCACCAGCCGGGTAGAGGCATCCACCCGCAGGTCGATGTCCGGGTGGGCCTTGCGAAACAGTTCCAGGCGCGGCAACAGCCACTTGGCACCAAAGGACGGCGCCACGCTGATCGTGATCAGGTTCTGATTGCCAAACTCCTGTGCCCGGGTCACTGCCTGGTTGAGCAGCTCGAAACCGCCCTCGATCAGCGGTAATGCCGCCCGCCCGGCTTCGGTCAGGCGCACAGACTTGTTCAGGCGCTTGAACAGATCAACGCCCAGAAACTCCTCCAGCAATTTGATCTGCTGACTCACGGCACCGGTGGTGACGTGCAGCTCATCTGCCGCCTGCTTCAGGCTCTCATGCCGCCCGGCGGCTTCGAAAGCGCGTAGCGCTTTAAGGGGGGGTAATCGTCGCATGATGCTCGCCCTGGCTCCAACGGCTGTGTCCCCGGCATGGGGCTTTTCCCACATAGTATAGATTGTCTATATCAAATAGCGACTAAATCAATAGCAACAAAGGTCCAGACCAAAAACGGACAAATAAAAAACAGGAACTTAAGTTTTAGATATTCTAATTCTCAGCATCTTTTTGGCACCGTTATCCTTATTCATCTCCCAGGCAGACAGGCTCACAGCCAGACCAGGACACAGCCTTTTCACCCCCAGAGCAACAGCCTAAAAGCCCACCAAGAACGACAATAAAATACATATATATCAATAATAAACAAATAATCAAAAGTAATTCCGATCCATTTACACGAACAAAAATCAATCAGAAAAATCCGCCAGCTTCTGCATGCAACCAGACACAGGAAGGCTAGCACAAAACCCATTGGTTTAATTTTTCTATATCAGAAACAAAAAATATATGGTTTGTCGCGAAAAAACGGCGGGCGTATCTTGGCCACAATTCAGCCAGACAGGGCTGATACGCATAACGGATGAGATAGAAATATTAAATCTATCTGAGACCAGCCACATACCAGGATCAAGATCATGCAGACATCCATTCCCTGCACCATCATGCGCGGCGGCACCTCCCGCGGCCCCTACTTCCTGGCCTCCAGCCTGCCCGAAGACTGGCCCACCCAGGAGAAGGTCCTGCTGGCGGCGCTAGGGTCTCCCAGCGCGCAGCAGATAGACGGCATCGGCGGTGGCACATCCCTGACCAGCAAAACGGCGATCATCTCGGCCTCCAGCCGGCCGGATGCGGATGTCGATTACCT
>JBFGZM010000339.1:0-3974 GCA_041586815.1 Marinobacterium sp.
CATCGCGCAGCAAACCGCTAAAGATCATCTCCAGCAGCTTGGCCGCCAGAATTTCCCTCTTGGTTCTGTTTTTCAACGCCTGCTCGAAAGCAAATACATGCTCAGCCATGGTCATAACACCAACTTGACTAGTGGTTCGGTAACCATACCACCAGACTAAAATGATTGGCAACCCCCCTTCTTTCCCGATTCGGACCTTTATTTGATTAGACCTGCAAACCGCGGGCGACAGCGCCCGCTTCCGGGCAAAGCCTCGCGACGGCAGTCGTGTGAAGCAACGCAAAGAGCGCCAGACCGATGAGCAGCAGGCTCAGGAGGACGGTAGAAGACGGGGTAAACGGGATGCTATCAACGCATCGACGAAGAGCGTCAGGAAGTGGAACATGACACAGACCAGCAGCGCTTCGCCTGCCGGGCTTTCGAGTACGGCCAACACGCTGATCGCCACCGGCAGCGTTTTCTGCGAGCCGGCCAGTGCCATCGCAACCTGTCCCTGCCAGCCTATACCGAGAAGTCGGCCAGCCCACCAGTTGAGCACCATCAGCGACAGATGCACCAGCAGCACCGCCAGGGCGATCTGCAGCAATAATGGCAATCCAAGGTTGTGAAACACCGAGACAGAGTCTGACATCGCCATCCAGACACCGACGATGATGCAACAGGATGGCAGGTAGTGCAGCAGCTGCTGCGCCCTGATCCGCAGGCGGGATTGCAGCGCGACGCCAGCCAGAAATGGCAACAGGACCATCAGACAAAGCTGACGCAGGAGCGGCAACGGGTCGATAACCAGCTCCGCAGCGCCTGAAAATACCAGGGACAACATGAACGGCATGCTGAATACGCCAACCAGGTTCAGCGCCAGCGACAGAATAAGCGCCCAGACCGCAAAGCCACCCACCTGCTGTGTCAGCACGATGCAGCTTGACAGCGTCGGCGGCACGGTCGCCATCACTACCAGCCCTGTCAGGGCGCCGGCCGGCAACCCCAGCAGCAGAGCACCCTGGAGCCCCAGCCAGGGGCCCAGCAGCAGGCTGATGATACCGGTGGCGAAGACAACCCTGACGAACGCTGCCTCACGCGGCACTTCCGCCAGTCGAATCTGGTATCCATTGACCAGGAAAATGATTACTACGATCCAGGGCATCAGACCGGCCTCCTTGAGAGCCCGACCCCAGTCGGGCTCCAGCCAGGCCAGCAGCAGGGCCAGCGCCAACCCCAGCGGCAAGAACAGCTGTTTCATCCCGTGATCCAGACCTCGGGGCTGCCGGACACCACGCGCCTCACTTGCCGTTGATCAGGCGTGGTACTTCGAGCGGGTTGTCCTGCTGCAGTACAACCGGCAGCAGGCTGTCCGGGACATCCTGATAACAGACCGGGCGCAGGAAACGCTCTATCGCAGCCGAGCCGACCGAGGTCGAACGGCTGTCCGAGGTGGCCGGGAAAGGACCTCCGTGCACCATCGCATGACAGACTTCAACGCCGGTTCCGAAGCCGTTAAACAGGATGCGGCCCACCTTGAGTTCCAGCTCGGACAGCAAGGCCTGCGCCAGCGTTGCATCCGGTGCACCAGCACTGTGTATGGCCGCTGTGAGCTGCCCCTCGAAGGCGGCGCTCACCCGCAGCATTTCTTCGGCGTCACGACAGCGCAGCACCAGGGTGCAGGCCCCGAAGACTTCAGCCGCCAAAGCAGGGTCGGCCAGGAACTCGGTGGCGCTAACGGCAAAAAGACCTGCGCGGCACTGATTGGGCCCACTGAGCGGTCGGGCCCTGGCAACGGTCTCCACCGCCGGATGCTGCTCCAGGGCGCGAATCCCTGCTTCAAAGGCCTGATGAATACCCGGTGTCAGCATGGTCTGGCAGGGGCTGTCGGACAGCAGGGCGCCCGCCTGTTCGAGAAAGCTGTCAAGACCCGCATCATCGATTGCCAGCAACAGTCCCGGGCTGGTGCAGAACTGCCCGGCGCCCATCTGCTGTGCCGCAACGAAACCCGCGGCAATGGCGCCGGCCCGATCGGCCAGAGCACCCGGCAACAGGTAAACCGGGTTGATGCTGCTCATCTCGGCATAGACCGGAATGGGCTCGGGCCGGTTCTGGGCGATCTGCATCAGCGCCACGCCACCGGCACGCGAGCCGGTAAAACCCACTGCCTTGATATGGGGGTCCACCACCAGGGCAGCACCGATCTCGTTGCCGGCACCGTAGAGCAGGGCGAAGACGCCGTCGGGCAGGCCGCACTCGCGCGCAGCCTGCTGTACCGCGCGGCCGACCAGCTCCGAGGTTCCCGGGTGGGCCGAGTGCGCCTTGACGATCACCGGTGCCCCGGCTGCCAGCGCAGAGGCGGTATCACCGCCGGCCACCGAAAAGGCCAGCGGAAAGTTGCTGGCACCGAACACAGCGACCGGCCCGAGCGGGATCATGCGGTAGCGCAGATCCGCGCGCGGCAGCGGTGTGCGTTCGGGTAGCGCCGGATCAATGCGGACATCAAGATAACGGCCAGCACGCACCACGTCGGCGAATAGCCGCAACTGGTTGCAGGTACGCCCCCGCTCCCCTTCCAGCCTCGCCCGGGGCAGCCCGGTTTCCTGCATCGCCCGCTCGATCAGCTGATCGCCGAGCGCTTCAATCTGCTGGGCAATGGTTTCCAGAAACCCGGCCCGCGTCTCGGGCGTCGTTTCGCGGTAACTGCGAAATGCGGCGCCAGCCAGCGCACAGGCATCGGCGACGACAGCGGCATCGAGCCCTGCATAGGCCGGTTCCAGTACCGCATCGGTGGCCGGATTGACGGCGCGAATCGCATTACGGGTGCCGGTAACCTCGCGGCCGCCAATAAGATTGTTTCCTGTTAGCTCTATCACTTGTTTTTCTCCCGGTCTAATGGGGTTAATAAATGGGTCCATCGCTCTTTGGCAACACGCTGTGGACCGGCATTACCCGCAGGATGCCGGTAAACGCAGCACACCAGCACCTACGAATCGAGTCCGAGCGTCACAGGGTCAAGCCGGTACCAGCGCACAGCGTTGCGCCACAAAATATTGTCCCGCGCCTCCGATCCGGTGTGGCGGATCGCCTCTTCCACCAGCGCCAGCCAGTCGGCGTAGTTAACCTGCAGGCCCGATACCGGCGCGTTGCTGGCAAACAGGCAGCGCTGCGGCCCAAAGATCCGGATCAGATCACATAGCAGCGCCAGGTTGTCGGCGGCATTCCAGGCCCGGCCCGGCGTGCCGAGTTCAGACAGCTTGACGCAGATGGCGGGATTGACCGCCAGCCGTTCCAGCCCCTGGCGCCACTGCCGCAACCCCGACGCGGTTCTATCCCAGGGCAGGCCGCAATGATTGAGCACTACCCGCAGCGTCGGATAATCCTGCAACCGCTCGGCGGCTTCGGCCAGATGCCAGGCCGGCACCCGCAGGTCCCAGCTAAGGCCGCGTTCCGCCAGCAAGCCCAGCCCCGTGCACCAGCGCTCATCCTGCAGCGTTCCCGCCTGCCCTTTAAGCCCGGCGACCTGATCCGGATGACCAGCGGTCACAGGCTTGGCACGCACCCCGCGAAACAGCGGAGATTGCATCTGCAGATCCAGCTGCGCAGCACAGTCGTCATGACCAAAGGCCGCCCAGCCGACATGGGCCGACGGCAGGCCCTGATGCGCACTCAGATCGGTGATCCATCGGGTTTCAGCCACCGCCTGGGGCCGTGCGGCCTCCGCTTCACAATGCACACTGCCGAGCAGCCGGTAGCCCGGCGGTACCAGGCGACGCAGATCCTCAGGTTCAAAAGGGCGGCGGATAGCGCTGTAGTCGCCGAGGAAAAAATCCGCCACCGGGCTGTCGCCAAGCCAGGGGTAATCGATACCGCTGCCCGGTGCCCAGAAATGGTGGTGCGAATCAATCAGTCCTTGCAGTTCGATCATGGGTCAATCCCGTGGCAACAGAAAGGGGCCTGCGGTTGACTGCCACACCAGATTGCGGTGTAACAGC
>JBFGZM010000340.1:0-3972 GCA_041586815.1 Marinobacterium sp.
TTAGTTGTATAATCGCCGCCTTGATCAAGCTATCTGGAGCCCCCCATGGCAGAGCGTACCGCCACGGTCACCCGCAATACACTGGAGACGAAAATCACCGTCTCGGTCAATCTCGACGGCAGTGGCAAACTGAATGCTGATACCGGGGTTCCGTTCCTCGAACACATGCTCGACCAGATCGCCCGTCATGGCCTGCTGGACCTGGATATTCACTGTGTCGGCGACATCCATATCGATGATCACCACACGGTGGAAGACATCGGCATTACCCTGGGTCAGGCGGTCGCCAAGGCCGTAGGCGACAAGAAGGGCATCATGCGCTACGGCCACGCCTATGTGCCGCTGGATGAAGCCCTGTCCCGCGTGACCATCGACTTCTCCGGTCGCCCTGGCCTGCACATGGATGTCGAATTCACCCGCGCCGCCATCGGCCGGCTGGATACCCAGCTGTTCTGGGAGTTTTTCCAGGGATTCGTCAACCATGCCGGCGTGACGCTGCACATCGACAATCTGAAAGGCTTTAACGCTCACCACCAGGCCGAAACCATCTTCAAGGCATTTGGCCGCGCGGTGCGCTTTGCGCTGCAGATCGATGAACGCGCCGCCAACAGCGTGCCCTCGACCAAGGGAAGCCTGTAAATGTCGAGCATTGCAGTAATTGATTACGGCATGGGCAATTTGCACTCGGTGGCCAAGGCACTGGAATTCGTGCAGCCGGGCGTTGAAGTGCGGGTGACCGCCGACCCCGAGCAGGTGCGCAGTGCCGACCGGGTATTGCTGCCGGGTGTCGGCGCGATCCGCGACTGCATGGCGGAGATCCGCCGCCTGGGCGTCGATCGTGAAGTGGCCGAGGCCATAGCGTCCGGCAAGCCCTTTCTGGGGATCTGTGTCGGCTATCAGGCCCTGATGCAGCACTCGGAGGAAAACGGCGGCGTCGACTGCCTCGGCCAGTTCGAAGGCCAGGTGCGCTTCTTCGGTGATGACCTGCGCGATAGCGCCGGTGAAAAGCTCAAGGTTCCCCACATGGGCTGGAACTGTGTCGAGCAGACCACAGACCACCCGCTCTGGGCCGACATCGACAACGGCAGCCGTTTCTACTTCGTGCACAGCTATCATGTGCAACTGGGCCGGCGCGATCAGGTGGCGGCCACCTGCGAATATGGCACTACCTTCGATGTCGCGCTGCAGCACCAGAACGTGTTCGCCACCCAGTTTCACCCCGAAAAAAGCCAGAAGGCCGGGCTGCAGCTGCTGAAGAATTTCCTGAACTGGGATGGCACCCTTTAGCCCATCCCGCCCTGAACGGCGGTGACGGCCCCCGATACCGCGGCCATCACCGGCATCAAACGATCAGCGAGACCATTATGCTTATTATCCCTGCGATTGATCTGAAAGACGGTAAATGCGTACGCCTGCGTCAGGGCCGGATGGATGACTCCACCGTTTTCTCCGACAACCCGGTCGAAATGGCGGCCAAGTGGGTCGACGCCGGTTGCCGCAGGCTGCATCTGGTGGATCTTAACGGCGCCTTCGCCGGCACCCCGGTGAACGGCGAGATCGTCAGTGCGATTGCCAAGGCCTACCCGGATCTGCCGATCCAGATCGGCGGTGGTATTCGCAGCGCCGAAACCATCGAAGCCTACCTCAAGGCGGGTGTCGACTACGTCATCATCGGCACCAAGGCGGTGAAAGAGCCCGAGTTCGTTACCGAAATGTGCAAGCGCTTCCCGGGTCACATCATCGTTGGCATCGATGCCCAGGACGGCATGGTGGCCACCGATGGTTGGGCCGAGATTTCCAGCGTCAGGGCGATTGACCTGGCCAGGCGCTTTCGTGACGATGGCGTCTCTTCCATTGTCTACACCGATATCAGCCGTGACGGCATGATGCAGGGCGTCAATGTCGACGCCACCGCAGAACTGGCCCGCGAATGCGGCATTCCGGTGATTGCCTCCGGTGGCGTTACCGATATCAACGATATCCATGCACTGGCCGCCGTGGCGGATCAGGGCATTCTGGGTGCCATCACCGGGCGTGCCATCTATGAAGGCACCCTGGATGTGGCCCAGGCCCAGCAGCTTTGCGACCAACTCGGCAACTGAAGGAAGTATCGCCATGGCATTGGCCAAACGTATCATTCCCTGTCTTGATGTCGAAAACGGCCGTGTCGTGAAAGGCGTGCAGTTCCTCGATATCCGCGACGCCGGCGATCCGGTCGAGATTGCTCGCAAGTACGACGAGCAGGGCGCTGACGAGATCACCTTCCTGGATATCACCGCCAGCCATGAAGGCCGCGATACCATGGTCCACACCGTGGAAAAAATGGCGTCCCAGGTGTTTATCCCGCTGACCGTGGGTGGCGGTATCCGCACCTGCGACGATATTCGCCGCATGCTCAATGCCGGTGCCGACAAGGTGTCAATCAATACCGCCGCGGTGTTCAACCCGGAATTTGTGCGTGAGGCCGCACAGCGTTTTGGCTCGCAGTGCATCGTGGTTGCCATCGACGCCAAGAAGGTGTCACTGCAGGGCGAAGCGGACCGCTGGGAAATTTTCACCCATGGCGGGCGCAAGCCCACCGGGCTCGATGCCGTGGAATGGTCGCGCAAGATGGTGGAATTCGGCGCCGGTGAAATCCTGCTGACCTCCATGGACCGCGATGGCACCAAGAACGGCTTCGATCTGGGCGTAACCCGCGCCATCTCCGAGGCGGTACATGTGCCCGTGATCGCCTCGGGCGGTGTCGGCAACCTGGATCACCTGGTGGCGGGCTGCATCGAAGGCAAGGCCGATGCGGTGCTGGCAGCATCCATTTTCCACTTCAATGAATACAGCATTCCCCAGGCCAAGGCCTATATGCGTGAACGCGGTATCGAAGTCCGGCTCTGAAAAACCGCCGCAGTGGTGCCCGGTAGATCCCCTCTCCCGGGCCCTTGTCACCAGATCCGCTTACTCCAGCTCGACTTCCCCCAGCCGTTCCAGCAGTTTTTCCAGCGCCATCGGGCGTCCCAGCAGATAGCCCTGCGCATGGGTCGCCTTCATTTCCCGCAGAGACTGCAGCTGATACTCGGTTTCAATGCCTTCGGCGATGGACTGAATCCCCAGCGACTTGGACAGCGCCAGGATCGCCTCCACCACCGGACAGTAACTGCCAGGTAGCTGCTTGTTTATAAAGCTGCGATCGATCTTCAGGCCATCGATCGGCAGAGTGGTCAGATAGCTCAGGGACGAATAGCCGGTGCCAAAATCATCGATCAATACGCGCAGGCCCGCATGCTGCCAGTGACGCAGGGTTTCGGCGCACTTCTCGACGTTGCGCATCATGGTGGTTTCGGTGATTTCGATGCGCAGGTTCTGCGGCGGCACCTTCTCGCGCAGCAGAATTTCGAGGATGCCATCGCGCAGCCGGTCGGACTGCAACGCGACCCCGGACACATTCAGCGACAGCTTGAAGTCCGGCGCCTGCGGCAGAATATGCTGGCGCAGCGCACGGCAGCTGCTTTCCATCACCCAGAGGGTCAGGGCTTCGATACGGTCGGAGTCCTCCACGATGGGAATAAAGCGCCCCGGCGGTATCAGCCCCTTCTGCGGATGGTTCCAGCGAATCAGGGCTTCGCCGCCACTGACCCGATTGGTCTGCAGGTCGATAATCGGCTGGTACTCCAGAAACAGCTGTGACTCGGCAATGGCCTGATCGATACCTTGCAGCACCATCAGATGATCCTGCAGCTGGTCTTTCATACCCTGGCGAAAAAAGCAGTACTGGTGGCGCCCGGCATGCTTGGCCGCGTACATCGCGATATCGGCGTGACGCATCATGTCCTGTGCCGTGCCGCCATCCTCGGGATAGTGGGTAATGCCGATGCTCGCCGAGACACTGAAGCGCTGCCCCGCCAGGCTCACCGGCTCGACAAAGGCCTCACTGACGCGCTGCGCCAGAGTGTCGGTGCAGGCGGTATCACACAGCGGAAA
>JBFGZM010000341.1:0-3972 GCA_041586815.1 Marinobacterium sp.
GCACAGGTAAGGCTTCAGCACTCTGGCCCTTTTACGCTCACTTTTGCAGCCCGTGCCCTGACAGCGACAGCCTGAAAAGCCGTTACTGTCAGGTCGGAACTGAATTACGGCAACTCAGGCAAAGACAAAGTACTTGCGTACGGTTTCTACCACTTCCCAGGTACCTTTCATGCCAGGTTCGATCACGAACACGTCGCCGCCCTTGAGGTGCACAGGCGCTTCGCCTTCCGGGGTGATGATGCAGTAGCCTTCCAGGAAGTGGCAGAACTCCCACTTGTCGTAGTTCACTTCGAACTTGCCCGGAGTGCAGATCCAGGTGCCCATGATCTTGCTGCCATCGGCAGACAGGTAGGCGTTCAGGTTCACGGTGTGCGGGTCACCGCCGATCCGGGTCCACTTGGTGGCGTCTACAACAGGCGTGGGGCAGGTTTCGCGCATTACGGTGATGAAGTCGGACATGTCGGTTCCAAGTGTTCTGATGAAAGGCCCGCCATTGTAGTGATGCCTGAATAATGTGGATGTGCGGCTGCGACGCTCACTGTGCGCAAATGCGCCCTCTGCTTCGACAATCCTGTCTGGCAATGCAGAGCGAAGCGGGGAGTCGCCAAGCCATTCGCTGGCTTTCAGCTTTCAGCTTATAACGGACAGCCTATCGTTTGCGCCCTGAGCCCAGATTCTGGGCCCGCTGGGCGAGGTTGAAAGGTCGCAGATTGCCTGATTCAGGGAGCGCGCAAGGTTGTCGCCGGCGATAGATTGCCCAGGCCCCATTGGGCGTGGGAAAGAGCTGAACAGCAGGGGAGCGATGGCAGTGACGGACAAGGGCAAAGAATTAATTGTCTGTACAAATATTTATTGACATGACTCCAGCAACCCTTTATATCTTTAGGCAAGATTCCTGAGGAGTCTGTCCAACTCAATTAATTAATAGGTCGTATAATTAAATAGTGTCGAGTCATTATGACAATGTCATGGCGGGTACCAACCAAAGCAGGAGTCACCCAAGTGAAAACTAAAACGCTCAGTGCATTTTTCTGTACCACCTTGCTCACAACCGGCGCATTACCGGCGCAGGCCGAGGCCTTGCCCCAGGTCACGATACAGGCGATCGCGGGCAGTGTCGGAGGCGTTCCCCTGATGATCATGGAGAACGAAGGTCTGGACGAAAAGTACGGCTTCGACGGGAAATTCGAGTACCTGTCCCACGATGGCGCCTGGCAAAACTTCCTGATCGGCAAATCCGACATCGCCATGGACAACGATATGCTTGGCGTTGCCATCGCCCGAAACGAAGGCTTCGATATCAGCGCCTTCTACCCAGTAGGCAATCTGTATCTGGGCATCGTCGTGCCCGGTGACTCCACAGCACAGACGCCAGCAGACCTGAAAGGAAAAAAGGTCGGACACTTCGGCGCCGACTCCGGCACCACCACCTTCATTCGGATGATCGTTGAAGACATGTACGGCTTCGATGTGCTCGACGAGTACGAGTTCTCCCAGGTCGGACCGGCCGCCCTGGTGCCCCTGCTGGAGAAAGGCAGCGTGGAAGCCATTTTCAACTTCGAGTCGTACGCCAGTGAGGCGATCAACGCCACCGGTGGCCGCTATCTGCTGCAGGCCCACAAGGATTACTCGGCGCACACCGGCGGGTTCGCACCCTGGATCACCAACATGGTGGCGAGCAACGACTGGCTGAGGGAGAACCCGAAGCTGGCCTATGCCGTGCGCGATGCCTATGACGAGGCCATCGCCATGCTGAACGAGTCCCAATACCAGGTCATGAAGAAGGCCTACATCGCCGAGGGACTGGGCATCACCAGCGAGGCCGTACTGGATACCGTGATCGAAAACGGCTACGCAACACCTTACTTCACCAACGAATGGAGCCCCCAACTGGTCGCCGGCGCCGAAAACTTCCTCGCCAAGCTGGCGCAAGACGGTACCCTGATCAAGCAGGTACCGGGTGGCGTCTTCACGACGCTGGAAGAAACCGCAGGCCCACGCCCCAACTAAAGAGGAGTCTCTCGATGAAGAGTGATGACAACTGGGCAATGCGGGCGATCGACAGGAATCTCCACTGGTCGCTGGCGGCCGTGGCACTGTTGATTCCGGTCTGGTGGCTGGCCTTTCGGACCACCACCTTCATTGCCGACCCCCTTGTCGTCGCTCAGGCGCTGCCGGAGTTCCTGGCCAACCCCGAAACCTGGTCCAATATCGGCATCACCCTGGGACGGGTGGCGATCGGGCTGGGTTGCGGGGTGCTGGCAGGCACCCTGGCCGCCCTGGCGATGAACCGTAACCGGCTGCTCGAGCAGGTGCTGCGGGTCTATGTGATCTCGACGCTCCGAACCCCGAGCGCGATCTCGGCGATCCTGGCATTGGCCATTTTCAAGGGTGACGAGATCGGCTACGTCTTCGTTGTCGCCATCGTCACCTTCCCGTTCATGACCATCGGCCTGGTCGACGGTCTGAAAAGCGCCGACCGGGAGCTGGACAAGATGGCGCGCATCTACCACTTCGGCATCGTCCGCCATGTACGGCATGTGCTGCTGCCCTACATCGCACCCTTTATTTTCAGCTCGCTGCGCAATGCCCACGCGCTGGCGTGGAAGGTCATCGTTGTGGCGGAAATATTCGGTGCCGCACGTACCGGCTTCGGCGCCAAGTTCGACCACGCCTGGGAGTACATGCTGATGGTCGAGGTGCACCTCTGGCTGCTGGTGTTCATGGCACTGGTACTGTTCGTCGAATACGGCGTACTGCGGGTGATCGAACGCTATGTCTTCCGCTGGCGCGACCGCGCTGCCAGCTAACCAACGAAAGGTTTCAGTTATGACGGTAACCAATCAATCGGTATTGAAAGTGGCGGGTATGGGGGTCTCCTACGGCGGCGTCCAGGCGATTTCCCGCTTCGACTTCGAGGTCAAGCAGGGCGAATTCGTCGCCGTGCTCGGCCCGTCCGGCTGCGGCAAATCCAGCATGCTCAATGTGATATCGGGCCTGCTCGAACCGACGCGGGGCGAGGTGACGGTGAACGGCCGGCCGCTGTACGGGGAGGGCCGCCAGGATCCCAAACTCGGCTACGTGTTCCAGAACCACCGGCTGTTGCCCTGGCGCACGGTCAAGCAGAACCTCGAACTGGCACTGGCATCCTCCGATGTACCGCGCGAGCGCTGGGACCGCAACATCGACGAGATGCTCAGAACTCTGCACATCAGCCAGTTCAAGGATGCCTGGCCGCTGCAACTGTCCGGCGGGCAGCGCCAGCGCGTGTCCATTGCCAGGGCGATCCTGGTCGAGCCGTCCTACATCCTGATGGACGAGCCGCTGAGCACCCTGGACGAGGTGACCGCGCGCAGCCTGCGTGAGGAGCTGTCGGCCATTTCCCGGCGCACCGGCACTACCATCATGTTCGTCACTCACTCGATTCGCGAGGCCGTTTACCTGGCCGACCGCATCATCATCCTCACCCGGGGCCCGTCCAACGTGTTCGAGGACTACAGCGTGCCCATCGAGAAGCCGCGCGACTATGACGACCCGCGCATCGGCGAGGTCGAGCGCGACATCATCAACCGGGTGAAGGGTGTCTGGGGCATGAAGCGCACCGAGCGGACGGAGGACCACTGAGATGACGTCCCTGGTAAATACTCAGCTGACCGAACCGGAGCGCTCCAGACGGTTGCGCGAGCGCAAGGCGACGGCGATACGCATCGCCGGCACGGCGCTCGCCGCGCTCAGCCTGTTGCTGATCTGGCAATTGCTGGCCATCAACATTCGGCCCTGGGTGCCAAGCCCGGCCGCAACGGCGATGTCTATTATGGGCAACCTGCAGTCGGAGCGCTTCTACAATGACCTGTTGATCACCCTCTGCCGGGTGGTGGCGGCATTCGGAGCGGCGGCCTTGGTCGGTTCGGCGCTGGGGGTGCTGATCGGCGTGAACCGCAAGGCCGAGGCTTTCTTCCAGCCGCTGCTGGC
>JBFGZM010000342.1:0-3964 GCA_041586815.1 Marinobacterium sp.
ACCGCCGATGAGCTGGTACTGAGCCCGGGTGTTGCCCAGAGTCATCCGGCCATCCGCCAGGCGGTGGCCGCCGGTGTAAGGCTGACCGGCGATATTGACCTGTTTTGCCGCGCCATCAGTGCCCCGGTGATCGCCATCACCGGCTCCAATGCCAAGAGCACCGTCACCACTCTGGTAGGCGAGATGGCGGCGGCGGCCGGTATCGATGTGGGCGTGGGGGGCAATCTGGGAACGCCTGTGCTGGACATGCTGGCCGAGGGCGAACAGGCGCTATACGTGCTGGAACTGTCGAGTTTTCAGCTGGAGACAACCTCGGACCTTCGCGCAGAAGTGGCCACAGTGCTGAATATCAGCCCCGACCATCTGGACCGGTACGACAGCGTGCAGGATTACTACCGGGCCAAGCATCGTATCTTCCGTGGTGCACGCAAGGTGGTGGAGAACAGGGACGATCCGCTAACGCATCCGTTGCTGCCAAAGGGCGTGGACACCTGGCTGTACCACCTGGGTGCGCCGGACCTTAAGCGGTTTGGTCTGCTGCAGGACGAAGCGGGACAGGACTGGCTGGCCCTGGGGCGCGAGCGGTTGCTGGCGGTGAGCGAGTTGCGTATTCGCGGCTCTCACAATGTCAGCAATGCGCTGGCGGCGCTGGCCATAGGGCAGGCAGCGGGTCTGCCGATGGCCGCAATGCTGCAGGCACTGCGCAGCTTCAGCGGTCTTGCGCACCGCTGCGAATGGGTTGCCGATGTGGCCGGTGTGGCCTACGTCAATGACTCCAAGGGCACCAATGTGGGTGCCACCGTGGCGGCTCTCAACGGACTGGGGCCGACGCTGGCCGCGGGCGCCGGGATCGTGCTGATCGCCGGTGGCGATGGCAAGGGCGCCGAGTTTGGCGACCTGGATGCCCCGCTCAATCGTTATGCACGGGCACTGGTGCTGATCGGGCGTGACGCTGCGCGCCTTGATGCCGCCATCAGTACGGTGGAGCGGGTGTATGCAACGTCAATGGCGGATGCGGTGCAGCAGGCCGCGGCCCTGGCGCGACAGGGTGATATTGTGCTGCTGTCGCCGGCCTGCGCCAGCTTTGACATGTTCAGTGGTTACCCCGAACGTGGCCGGGTCTTCGTCGAAGCCGTGGGGACACTGACATGCTGATGAGGTACTGGCAGGCGTTGTGTCCACAGCAGACGGGGGAGGCTCCATTCGACCCCTGGCTGTTGCTGGCCGCCGTCAGCCTGGTACTGACCGGTTTTGTGATGATCACCTCGGCGTCGATGGATGTCGCCGCCGAGCGTTTTGGCGGTGCCTTCTTCTTCAGTATCCGTCACGGCATCTTCATGGTGCTGGCACTGGTGCTGGCACTGATCGTGTCGCGTATCCCGTTGTCCTTCTGGCACCGTATGGGCCCCGTGCTGCTGCTGGTGGCGCTGTTTCTGTTGCTGCTGGTGCTTATTCCCGGTGTTGGCCGCGAAGTGAACGGCAGTCGGCGCTGGATTGGCCTGGGGCCGATTAACCTGCAGGCCTCGGAGATCGCCAAGTTCTTTATGGTGCTCTATCTCAGTGGTTACCTGGTGCGGCGCCTGGCCGAGGTGCGAAGCCGCTGGACCGGTGTGGCCAAGCCCGCGCTGCCGCTGGGTATCCTGGTGTTCCTGCTTATCATGGAGCCGGACTACGGTGCAGCGGTGGTGCTGATGGGCACTGTCATGGGCATGATCTTTTTGGGCGGCATGCGTTTTGGGCAGTTCCTCCTGGTCACCTGCGGGGCTGGTGCACTGATCGCGGTGCTGGCGATTGCCCAACCCTATCGCCTGGAACGCCTCAAGTCTTTCCAGGACCCCTGGTCTGATCCTTTTGGCGCCGGATATCAGCTGTCCCAGGCGCAGATAGCCTTTGGCCGCGGCGACTGGTTTGGCACCGGGCTTGGCAGCAGCGTACAGAAACTGTTTTACCTGCCGGAAGCCCATACCGATTTCGTGTTCTCGGTACTGGCGGAAGAGTTCGGCCTGATTGGCGCGCTGCTGGTGATTGGCCTTTATGGGCTGCTGGTGGCGCGGGTGTTCCTGATCGGGCGCCAGGCAGAGAAGCAGAAAGAGTTTTTCATGGCCTATGCGGCCTATGGGTTTGGCTTTATCTTCGCCGGCCAGGCATTGATCAATATTGGCGTGAATGTCGGCGCACTGCCGACCAAGGGACTGACACTGCCGCTGCTCAGCTACGGCGGCAGCAGTTTGCTGGTGTGCTGCGCCATGATCGCCATCGTTCAGCGCATCGATTTTGAACTTAAAACCCAGCGTCTGGCGGCCGAGGCGTCGCGACCCAGGCGTCGCCGCGCCCGCGCGGATGCAAAAACAGCGGAGTCTGCGGCATGACGGCCTGGCAGGGGAAAAGAGTGCTGGTGATGGCCGGCGGAACCGGTGGTCATGTGTTTCCGGCGCTGGCGACGGCCCGGGAGCTGCAGCGAGAAGGCGTACAGGTGGAGTGGCTTGGCACCCGGCGAGGTATCGAGTCGGATCTGGTGCCGGCCGCGGGCATTGAACTGCATTGTATCGATGTGGCGGGCCTGCGCGGCAAAGGCCGGCTCAGCCTGGCGCTGGCCCCTCTGCGTCTGTTGCGCGCGCTGTGGCAGGCCTGGGGAGTGCTGCGTCGCTTCAAGCCTGATCTGGTGCTGGGTATGGGCGGTTTTGCCGCCGGCCCCGGAGGCCTGGCGGCACGACTGCAGGGGCGCCCTCTGGTGATTCATGAACAGAACGCCACCGCCGGCATGACCAACCGTATTCTGGCGCGCATGGCGACCCGGGTACTCGAAGCCTTCGGCGGTGCCTTTGGGGCCGGCCGCGATGTCACTCTGACAGGCAATCCGGTACGCGGCGCCATTCTGGATCTGGCACCGCCACAGGAACGGATGCAGGGGCGTACAGGCCCGTTGCGCCTGCTGGTGGTGGGTGGCAGCCTCGGTGCCCGGGCGATTAACAATCTGCTGCCGCGGGTGCTGGCATCCCTGACGCCGGAGCAGCGCCCCCTGGTGCGTCATCAGACCGGCAAGAAACTGCTGGAAGAGACCCGGTCGCTCTACCGTGAATGTGGCGTCGAAGCCGAGGTGGTGCCCTTTATCGATCACATGGACGAGGCGTATGGCTGGGCGGATCTGGTGCTGTGCCGGGCGGGAGCCCTGACGGTGAGCGAACTGTCGATCGCCGGTGTCGCGGCGGTGCTGGTGCCTTTTCCCTATGCAGTGGACGACCATCAGACCGGCAATGCCGGTTATCTGGCGGGCCCGGGAGCTGCCCGGCTGATTCAGCAACGCGATCTGGATGAGGCCGCGCTGAGAAGCCTGCTTGAACAGCTGGGCAGCAGGGACACGCTGCTTGGCATGGCAAAGATCGCGCGGGCGCAGGGGCGGCCGCAAGCCAGCCGCGATGTCGCGCGAATCTGCCTGGAAACCATGAAATGAACAAGATGCAGAGAAGTCCGACAGTGTTTGAAGTACCAGATGATGTGACGCGCCTATGCCCGGGAAGTATGAAATGAGAGAAGTCACGCACAAGAGTCCGACCGTGTTTGAGGCGCCCGAGATGCGGCGTATACGCAGCATCCACTTTGTCGGTATCGGCGGCGTGGGCATGTGCGGCATCGCCGAAGTGCTGCTCAACCAGGGGTATGCGGTCACCGGATCCGATATTCGTCCGTCTGCCACGACGCAGCGACTGGAAACCCTGGGGGCCGGCATCTTTATCGGCCATGCGGCGGAGCACGTTGAACTGGCCGACGTGGTGGTCACCTCCACTGCGGTAAACGAGCAGAATCCCGAAGTGGTGGCGGCACGGGAGAGACGGGTGCCGGTGATTCGTCGTGCCGAAATGCTGGCCGAGCTGATGCGCTACCGCCATGGCATTGCCGTAGCCGGTACCCACGGCAAGACCACCACCACCAGCCTGATTGCCTCGGTGCTGGCCGAAGGCGGGCT
>JBFGZM010000343.1:0-3962 GCA_041586815.1 Marinobacterium sp.
CTGGAGGTCAGCAGCGACCTGAGCTCCCGCCTGTGGCAGCAGTTTGGCGCAGGCGCCTTTGAACTGATCCTGATCAAGCAGCGGCAAGGCCAGGCAGCGGCCCAGGCCTGCTGGCCCGAACCCCTGGACTGGTGCGACAGCGCACAAGCCCCCAGCTGGCAGCAGGACCCACTGCCCCTGGTTATGTTCCCGGAGGGCGGGCTCTACCGTGACGAAATGATTCATGCACTGGAAAGCGCCGGCCGGCACTGGCGGGTGAGCTACCTCAGCGCGAGTCTTGTGAGCCTTGGCGCAGCAGTGGCAGACGGTCTTGGCGTCAGCCTCCTGCCCCGGCGCCTGGCCCATCCCGGCCACCTGCGCCTGTTGCCATCCCAGGGGTTTGTAGCCCCCAGTTCCATCGAACTTGCGCTGCACTACCAGCGCCCGGCACCTGCCCGGGTGGAGGATCTGGCGCAGCGCCTGATCCGGCTCTGTTCGCGCTAGCGGGCCGCTACCCCCTAAAGGGTATTGAGACGCCAGGCCCGCACAGGGAATAGTGTGGCCCCAGGCGACGCTGTTGTGCCTGCACCGCAATGAAAATAACAATGGAACATACAAGAATGAGAACCCTGCTTGGAAAGGCCCTCCTGGGCGTTGCACTGCTCGCGCCTGTCGCCCAGGCACAGGCCGACATCAGCGGCAACATCAGTCTGACCAGTGACTACCGTTTTCGGGGCATCAGCCAAAGCGCCGAAAACCCGGCGCTACAGGGCGGGATGGATTACAGCCATGCATCCGGATTTTTCGCCGGAGTCTGGGGCAGCAACGTTGATTTCTACGCCGCCGGCGACAGCTACGACAACGACGAAAGCATCGAGCTGGATATCTATGCCGGCTACTATGGCGAAATTCGCGACGGCCTCAGCTATGACCTCAGCCTGTACCGCTACCTCTATCCCGGTGCCCTTAGCCGTGCGGATTACAGCGAACTCAGCCTGGGTGTTGATATCGGCCCGACCCGGCTGGCGTACTGGTATGCCGATGACTACTTCAACAGTGGCGAGGACTACAGCTATGTCGAGGCCAACTACAGCCTGGCGCTACCGGCCGAGCTCTCTCTCGGTTTCCATGCCGGCCATTCGTTTGGTAGCTACTTTGACGATCCCGATGCAGTGGGCCTGGATGACTACAACGACTACAGCCTGACGCTGTCCGGCAGCTGGGCCGGCGTCGATATCGCCCTCGCCTATATGGACACCGATATAGACGCACCCTGGCGCATCAACAGCGGCCACCTCGCCAATCAGGACGCCTGGGTGCTTTCGATCAGCAAGTCCCTCTGATGTCACAGGCCCGCTGTACGCCAGCGGGCCTGCAATCCACTACCCGTTAGATCAGGCCGCCAGCGGCTTCGCGAACCAGCGGTTCCAGCGCGCATTCACCCAGAGCGAGAGCCCGATCACGCTCCCCCCCAGGGCGAGCCGAACCAGATCGGCATCACGGTTCCAGATCAGCAGGTTTACGATGAGCCCCGCCGGCACCAGGGCGTTGTTCATGATCCCCAGCGTCCCGGCATCCACCTTGCACGCGCCCCGATTCCAGAAGTAGAACCCGAGCCCCGATGCAACAATGCCCAGCCAGGCCAGCACGCCCCATTGCAGCGCCGTGGCTGGCAGCTTGTCAGGATTTCCCAGCAGCAGATAGGACGGCAGGGCCACCAGTACCGCACCGGCAAAGAAGTAGCCAAAGCTGCGCCAGGCCGGCAGCTGAGTGGGATAGCGGCGCATCAGATTGGCATACCCGACCTGACCGGCAGCAAAGGCGATATTGGCCAGCTGCAGCAGCAGAAAGCCGAACAGGAAGTCATCGCTCAGACCGTCATAGCGAATGATGGCGGCGCCCACTACAGCCAGTGCCGTTGCCACCAGCGGCGCCGGCGAGAAGCGACGGTTCAGTGCATCGTCAATCAAGGTCACATAGAGAGGGGTGAAGATCGTAAACAGCAACACTTCCGGCACACTGAGATATTCGAACGACCGGTATAGGCACAGATAAGTCAGCCCGAACTGCAGCATCCCCACCACGGTAATGCCGCCGCGCAGGGGTGCCGGAACACCGCGCCAGCGTGTCAGGGGCAGAAAAATCAGCCCCGCCAGCACGATACGGGTGGTCACAGCGAAATAGCTGTCGACCTCACCTGCGAGATACTCGCCGATCAGGCTGAAGGAAACCGCCCACAGCAGAGTGACCAGCAAAAGATTTGTCATGTTTCATTATGTCCTGTCTTTAGAGTCGACTATTTTAAGGTAACAAGCCCGTAAAACCATGATTGAATTCAACGGGTTCATAACATATTCATTCACTTGCGACTAAGCTTCATAACAGGCGTAAAAACCACAGGCCAAGACCGGCACCTGTCGGTACAGCCTCAAGGAGGTCTTCCATGTTCATGCAGCAACCCCGTATCGTTCGTTCTGTTGTCGCCCGTCTCATGATGGGCTGCATGCTACTCATCTCGGGTCTGGCCCAGGCCGCCCCTGTGTCCACCTCATCCCTGATCGCGCCTCAAAGCGTCGCGGCCACCGATGCGGATCGCGAAAAACTGATGACCCTGATTCAGCGCGATGATATTGCAGAACAGCTCAGCGCCTTTGGCGTCGACCCGGTCGATGCGCAGATGCGTGTTGCTGACATGACCGCGGCGGAAGTTGCCGACCTCAACCAGCAGATCGACTCCCTGCCCGCCGGTGCTGGCGTTCTGGGTGCGGTGGTGCTGATCTTTATCGTCTTCATTATCACCGACATGCTGGGTGCGACCAATATATTCAACTTCGTCCACCCTGTCCGCTAAACCTGTGCTGCGTCAAATCCCCGCCGTCTTGCTGACGGCGGGCATTCTATGCGCGTTGCTGCTGGGCGGTTGCGCCACTCGTATCAGTCATGACCAGCTCACCACACTGTCGGATACCCTGCCGGTATCCGTGGAACTGACCGGCGTCCCGTTCTATCCTCAGGAACTCTATCAGTGCGGCCCCGCTGCCCTGGCCACGGTACTGAACCATGACAGTCTGCGTACCACACCGGATGCCCTGGTGCCGCAAATCTATATCCCCGAACGCGGTGGCAGCCTGCAAATCGAAATGAAGGTCGCGGCACGGCGCCACGGCATGCTGGCGATGGAAGCCCCGCCCCACCTGCAGGGCCTGCTCGCTGAGGTTGCCGCCGGGCGGCCTGTGGTCGTGTTGCAGAACCTTGGGCTCGATATCATCCCCCGCTGGCACTATGCCGTGGTGATCGGCTATGACCTCCAGGCGCAGACTCTGATCCTGCGATCGGGCACCGAAAAGCGCCGTATCACCCCCTTGGGGCTGTTTGAGCGCACCTGGGCCCGCAGTGATCGCTGGGCGCTGCTGGTGTTGCCACCGTCACAACTGCCGCTGCAGACCGTGCCGCTGGATGTTGTGCGTTCAGCCCTGGAACTGGAAGCCTCGGACCCGCAGGCCGCACTCAAAAGCCTGCACAGCGCCAGTACACGCTGGCCTGATGACTACCTGGTGTCTATGGCATTGGGCAATGCCGAACTGGCCGCCAGCCACGGCAGTCTCGCCAGCAAGGCATTTCGCCGTGCGCTGGCGCAAAAACCCGATGCGGCCGAGGCCTGGAACAATCTCGCCTACAGCCTTAATACCGAAGGCTGTACCCGCCAGGCCTTGCAGGCGGTCAACTGCGCTGTACAGCTCGCACCGGCCAACAGCGCCTTTCAGGACAGTCTGCAGGAGCTTTCGGCCAGTCAGGACAGAGTTTCACGCCACGCCCAGTGCGACGCCCTGCCTCGCTGCAGCGCAAGCCAGAACTGACAGCCACCTCTCCCTGACCCGCCGCCATCAAACTGCAATCAAGATCGCGTATCGTTAACCTGGCTGGCAACTGGACTCCCTGCCTGCCTGCTTTCCAGCCACGCCACAACCTTCAACCCAATACAA
>JBFGZM010000344.1:0-3958 GCA_041586815.1 Marinobacterium sp.
CTTAATAGCCAGCCCGGCCCGGGGGATCGTACCAAGGCCTGCGTCGAGTTCTCGGTGCGGGGTGTTCCAGCCGATAACACGGCTCTGCGGGAAGAGTTTCTCAAGGCGGCCAGCGATCTGGATGTGGATATCGCCTTCCAGGAAGACAACATCTATCGCCGCAACCGCCGCCTGGTGGTGTTCGACATGGATTCGACCCTGATCGAGGCCGAAGTGATCGACGAGCTGGCGAAGGAAGCCGGTGTGGGTGACCAGGTAATCGAGATTACCGAAGCGGCCATGCGCGGAGAGCTGGACTTTGACGAAAGCTTCCGCCGCCGGGTGGCGCTGCTCAAGGGGCTCGATTCCTCGGTACTGCAGCGCATCGCCGAAAACCTGCCGATGACTGAAGGTCTGGAGGAGCTGGTGTCGAATCTGCATGCGCTGGGATTCAAGACGGCGATTCTGTCTGGCGGCTTTAACTACTTCGGGCGCTACCTGCAGGAAAAGCTCGGATTTGACTATGTCTATGCCAATGATCTGGACATTGTCGATGGCAAGGTCACCGGCGAAGTGAAGGGCGATATCGTCAATGGCCAGCGCAAGGCGGAACTGCTGCGTGAAATCGCGGCCCGTGAAGGGGTGCGACTGGAGCAGACCATTGCCGTAGGGGATGGCGCCAACGACCTGCCGATGCTGTCCATTGCCGGGCTCGGCATTGCCTTTCGTGCCAAGCCGCTGGTGCGTCAAAGCGCCAAGCAGGCCATTTCCACCCTGGGTCTGGATGGCATTCTGTACCTGATAGGTTTTCGTGACCGCGATACCCTGATCAGCGGCAAGTAGCTTTGGCAACGGGCCTGTCGCAATGGCAGGTCCGTGCTGTCCGGATGGGATTTGATCGGCCTTATTGTTCGAAGAAGTCGTAATCCATGCGTTCGCGCGGAGGCTGCAGATAGTAGCCCTGAATCAGGTTGACCCCGGACTTCCACAGCTTGCTCATGACCTTGGTGCCCTCAACCAGCGGCGCTATGGTGATGCGGCGGTTGCCATTGAGCTGCTCCACCATTCTGTTGAAGCTTTTATCCAGAGAGTTGCTGTTGGCCAGGTCCTGCACGTAGGAGCCGTCGATCTTGATGTAGTCGGCAGCGATGGCCTTGGCCACTTCACGATAGCTGGTGGAAGTGCCAAAGTGCTTGATGCAGATGCGGCAATGCAGTTCCCTGATGGCGCGGGTAAATTCGATCGCCGTGGGCAGCTGGGATGAAATATCGGTTTCGCTGAGCTGGAATACAATGCGATCCGCCGGCAGGCGAAATTCGCGCAGCACATCTGACAGCCAGGGTACGAGATCCTTGTCCTTTAGGGTACCGCCGGTAATGGTGATAAAAAGCCGGTTGCGGTGCCCCTTCTCCAGTTCCGTGCGCAGCTGCTGCAAGCTTTCCCGGATGACCCAGCGATCCATGGCGATGCTGAGATCGGCATGATCCACCGTTGCCAGAAAGATATTGGGGGATATTTCCCGGTTCTCCGGGTCCAGCAGGCGTAGCAGTACCTCGTAGTGGTTGGCGTCGGTTTCCTGGTGCAGCGCGACCACCGGCTGAAACAGCAGCCGAAAGCGCTGCTCCCTGACCGCTTCGCGCAGCATTCGCACGGTTTTGGAGTCGGTTGGTTTGGCCTGGGTTTCTACGACGTACAGCTTGACACCATTGCCGCCACTCTGGCGGTTGCGCAGGCTTTCCGACGCCATGCGGGCCCGGGCAACAACTTCGTCGGGCCGGGGGGAGTTGTCGTTGATGGTGGTGACGCCGATGGAGCAGGTGACATGCAGCAGGGTGCTGTTGATGCTGGTGGTGTTGTCGGCGATGGCGCCACACAGCTTGCGAGCCAGGCGTACCGATTTGTCCGGGCTGGGGTCGCGGAAGATGACCACAAAGATGTCGTCGCTGGGGCGGGCGATCAGGTGCGCCTGGTTGACGTTCTGACGCAGGATGTCGGCAATGTCCCGTGCAACCTGGTCACAACCTTCAAAGCCTATCTCCGAGCGAATGACGCTGTACTGGTCAATGCTGATATAGAGCAGGTTGCAGTCATAGCCGCCGTTGAGGGCGTTCTGGATCGACTCCTCTAGGCTCTGTTCAAGGAACTGGCGATTGTAGAGTCCTGTCACCAGTTCCTGCTGTGCCGCCTGCTGCAGTTCGCGGAACTGCCGATCCGGGCGGATGGTGAGCTGTACGCAGGGTCTGTCGTTAAAGCGCGCTTCCTGCATTTCCAGGTTGGCGACGAAGTTGCTGCCATCGGCGCGTTCAGCCGACAGCTGCATCAGCATGTCCTTGCGCCTGGCGTCCTTGAAGGCGCGCAGCTGTTCGGTCAGTTCATCACGGTCTTCGGCGATCATCAGGCGCTCAAACGGCTGGTTAAGCAGCGGGCGTTCATCGCTGTAGCCAAACAGGCGACAGAAGCAGGGGTTGGCATAGATGATGCGCTCGCCGTCGAGGCAGACGATGCCGTTGCTGGAAACGTCCATCAGCTGCTGGCAGCGTCGTTCCGCGTCGCTGAGTCGTGCCTCGGCCATGCGCAGGCTGCGGCGGTGCTCCAGGCTGCTCAGTTCCTGTTGCAGGCTGAGCAGCAGCAGTTCGGTATCCTGTTTGCTAACAACGGCGCGCATGCCGTCTTTCAGCCCCTTGGCCATGCGGGCGCAGTCCAGTTCGTCCATCAGCTGTACCACCGGAATGTCCTTGTCCAGGCGCAACAGGTGGTGCAGTACGCGGTTGTTTTTCAGTTCGCCTTCGTTAGGCGAGCAGACGATCAGGTCCCAGGAGCGTTCGCTCAGGGCGCCAAGAAAGTCTTTTTCGCTTTCGATCTGGCGACCACGCGGCGCGATACGGGCCGAGCGCAGCAGGTTGATAACAGGGTCGGTTTCACTCGAGGCCAGGCCCAGAAAGAGGATGTGCACGTTTTTGCGCAGCCGGCGAGGGTCTCGTGAACTCTGGGAGGGCTCTGGCTGGGTGTCAGTGCTGTTCGGCGTGCTTGAGTCTGACATGGGGGCACCAATTGCCATCGATCCTGGGGCGGGCTGTGCCAGAAAGTGTAGCCGCTTCGGCCGGTACTGTCAGGAAAGTGCAGAAGGTCAGCTGGCGCAGTGGTGCTGGAGGTCGGTCAGATCTGTCTGGGTAGTCCGCAGAGGGTCAAACGAAGGGGCTGCCTGAGTATGCAGGCTAAAAAAGAGTGGCTGGGGTAGGAGGATTCGAACCTCCGCATGCTGGAATCAGAATCCAGTGCCTTACCGCTTGGCGATACCCCAATACCGTGTAGAGTGCCCTGAGGCGACTCCGGATGCGCATGTTGCATGCTCATCTGTAAAATGGTGGCAATGGCGGGACTCGAACCTGCGACCCACGCATTATGAATGCGTTGCTCTAACCAACTGAGCTACATTGCCACTGCGTTTTCAAAAAATTGGCAGGGGTAGGAGGATTCGAACCTCCGCATGACAGGATCAAAACCTGTTGCCTTACCGCTTGGCTATACCCCTACAGCCTCAACTGGTACTCATCACCCCTGGGAGTGTCTCCATTGCCCGGCATCGAAATGTCGAGAATGGTGGCCATGACAGCCGGGACTCTCAATCCATTGAGAATGGTGGCAATGGCGGGACTCGAACCTGCGACCCACGCATTATGAATGCGTTGCTCTAACCAACTGAGCTACATTGCCGTACTTGTTGAGGCGCGAATTATTCTCTGATTCTGCTTAGTTGTCAACAGCTTGGCAGGAAAAAATGTGTTTTCCTGCGACCCGGTCAGACGTTGAAGCGGAAGTGCACCACATCGCCATCCTTGACGATATATTCCTTGCCTTCCAGACGCCATTTGCCGGCTTCCTTGGCGCCCTGCTCACCGTTGAAGGTGACGAAATCGTCGTATCCCACAACCTCGGCGCGGATAAAGCCTTTCTCGAAGTCGGTATGAATCACGCCAGC
>JBFGZM010000345.1:0-3946 GCA_041586815.1 Marinobacterium sp.
AAGAGCAGCTCGACCTGACCTCCGGCACTCACAGCGCCATCGATCTGCAAAGTATCTTTAGCTGAATTAGGGTGCGCCAGGCACTCAGGCCTGCTCATCTGTTGAGCTGGGGATACTGAAAAATGGGGCGTGGGCCAGGAGCGGGTTTAAATGCCCGCTCCTGGCGATGATTTAGCCGGTCAGCTGTTGCGGTAACCACAGAACGATGCCCGGGAAAACGCTCACCAAAAGTGCAGCAACGCACATGAGAGCAAAAAACGGCATGGCGGAGTAGGCAATACGACCAATACGCTCTCCAGTTAACCCTTGAAGGACGAAGAGGTTGAATCCGACCGGTGGCGTAATTTGCCCGAGCTCCACCATTATCACCAGGAAAACGCCGAACCAGAGTGGATCAAAGCCGCCCTGAATTATGATGGGCAGTGTAATGGGCAGGCTCATGACAGTGATCGATATACCATCGAGAAACAGCCCCAGTACTATGTAGAACAGCGCCAGCGCCAGCAGCAGCATGGTGGGCGACAGTTCCAGGCTGGCGATGTAGCTGGCCAGCTCTCGCGGCAGATGAAGATACCCCATTGCGGTGGATAGCAAAGCCGCCGCCACCAGGATGCTGCATACCATGGTGGCACTGAGAACGGTTCCTGCCAACGCTTCGCGAAACATGTTCCAGTCAAGTTGCCGCTCAACGCCGAGCAATACCAGGGTAGCGGCTACACCTACGGCTGCGGCTTCCGACGGGGTAGCGACCCCGCTGTAGATGGACCCCATCACCAGCATGATCAACAGCAGTACCGGTGCAAGCAGCCACAGACTCTGCCAGAAGGTGGCCGCCATCTCGAGACTGCGAGGCGCCTTGTGCGGCTGTCTCAGGGTAACCGCCACAACATAACCTGAATAGAGCAGAGCAATCAGAAGACCGGGGAGCACTCCCGCCATAAATAACTGGCTGATAGAGACCTCGGCCTGCACCCCGTATACGATCATCACGATGGATGGCGGAATCAGGAGTCCCAGGCTGCCTGCACCGGCGAGAGAGCCGATCGAAAGGTTGCGGTCATAACCGCGCCGGGCCAGCTCTGATGTAGTAATTTTGCCAATGGTGGCTGTAGTGGCAGCGCTAGAGCCACTGACCGCCGCGAAGAGCGCACAGCCCACAACGTTGGTGTGCAAAATTCCACCGGGTACCCGATTGGTCCAGGGCTCGAGGCCGCGAAACAGCCGTTCCGAGATATTGGAGCGGAAAATCAGCTCTCCCATAAAAATAAACAGGGGAATCGCGGACAACTCCCAGGAACTGCCTGCACGGAACAGAATGCGGCTTAAAATCAGTCCGGCGCGATCCAGGCTGAACCCCCCAAGCCAGACAAGCGAGCCCAGGGCAACAATGGCCAGTCCGGCAAACACCCAGGTACCGAGTCCCAGTACCAGCAGGATCAGGCTAATGACCCCAACGGCAACGAATACTGTATCCATCAGTTCACTCCGGTATTCATGGGCAAGGATCGCTCCATAGCCAGATGAAGCGCCCGGGACAGTAACGTCAGACACAGCAGCAGCATTCCAACCAGCACCATCCCCTCCGGAATCCAGAGGGGAGTTTCAGCGAGCGTTTCGCTGAGAGTTCCGCGCTGGTAACTGCGCCAGACATTCTGCCCCCAGTACCAGGCAAGCCAGGAAAAGGCCGCCAGTGCCAGCAGGGTAGAAACCAGATCCGGCAGCCAGTGCCACCGCTCTGGTATGCGGTCCAGTAACACGTTTACGCGCACCAGAGAGCCTCGCTCGAGTGCATACCCCAACCCAAGAAATGTCATGGTCGCCACGGCGTAGCCGATAAACTCATCCAGCACAAAGGTCGAGGTGCCAAAGAGGCGCATCACTATTTCCAGCAGAATGTGCCCAGTGATATAGATGATCAGAAGCATAGCCAGCATTCCCGCCACCTGATTGAGTGGGCGAATGCAGCGACAGAGCAGCCGGATCATTGAGCGTTGCCGTGTTTCTCGAACTGGCTCAGAATGTCCTGTCCACGCTCGCCGGTGGCTTCCAGCCATTGTTCGATTGCCGGTTTTGCGGCGCTTTTGAGTACGGTGGAGAGTTCGGGGGATACCGGATTCTGGATCGTTACACCGTGCTCATTCAGATCCTGGTAGTTTTCGGCGACACGGGAACGGACTTCCTGCCAGTTGTGTTCATCTGTACGTTTGGCTGCCTCCAGCACTGCGTGCTGCTGCTCCGGTTCGAGAGAGTCAAACTCGGCCTTGTTCATGTGAACCATGTTGAGCGGCACAGCATACTGAATTGCACTGTAGTGGTTCAGGTGTTCCCAAAAGCTGGCGTTGGCGCCTGCTTCAGCCGAAGTGAGCACGGCTTCAATACCGCCAGTCGATAGCTGCGGTACCACATCCGCCCATGAAAGTTTGACCGGTGAGGCGCCTGCTTCTCGCAAGGTGATGGTGCCATTTTTGTCATAGGTGCGAATCTTTAGTTGCTGCAGATCCGGCGTTGAAAGTACCTGCTTTTTGGCCCAGATGCCGCTGGCGGGCCAGGGGGATGCGTACAGCAAAACCTGATTGTTATCGGCAAATACCTGCTCGTAGTAGGGGCGCGCTATCTTATACAGCGCCTGGGCTTCATCTTCATTCTCCGCAAGGAACGGCAGCGATGACAGCAGGAAGATCGGATCGATCCCACTGAGTGTACCGGCCAGGGTGTCCGCGATCTGAATTGCATTGTCTGAAACTGCGTAAAAGTGATCGGCAGACTTGAAGCCCAGAGCCCCGCCGGTGTGTAGCGTAATGTCGACCTCGTCCTGGGTCAGTTCTTTTACCTGGTCAATAAAATACATGTCGCCTTCAGCATGTATTGAACTGGCATTGTATTCGTTGGAGAAGTCCATGCGGGTTTGTGCATTTACGCCGGGTGATAGCACGCTAGTAACGGTTAAGAGAGCTGTCGCAACAAGCTTGAAGTTCATGATATCCCTGCTCAAATTTATCCAGTGGTGCCACCAGTATCCCTTCTCTTTTGTTGCCCTTTTGGTCTGCGGGCGACCTGCGGATGCTGTAAAGCGACTTACTCGGCAAGTTGGCAACGGAAAAAAGCGAATATTCAGACAATCAGTGTGATGCGCATCGTTGATCAGCAAGATGCAGCCAACCCGGGGCTGCTAAGGCCACTTGTTTGTTGCTCTGCCGTTGCCTGTGTCTTCCGGCAGCCGTTATCCGCTACCTGTCGCGCGAACGTTGAAACAGTGTCCAGTGGGAGTCGTTTGGTATCGGAGACGTTCGTGGTTTTTAGGTACCAAATTTGACTATTTTGTGAGCTTAAAATAGTCCTGTCCGGGTTTTAACCGTGTGCCCGGTTATAAGGTAACCTGCTGGGGTTGCCGGTCAGCCTGGCAGTGTTCTTCTTTATTGCACTTTTTGTAACCGCCGGTACCGTGGTGTTGTTCGGCGAAGCTCTGACCAACCCCACGGATATTATCGCCAGGGTGGATAACACTTTCCTGACCGTGGTTGCGGCCATCACCTTCTTTGCCGCCACCATCGGTATCAACCTGGTGGCCAACTTCATCCCGCCGGCCTACGACATAGCCAACCTGGCCCCGAGCAAGATCAATTTCCGCATGGGCGGCCTGATTACCGCCGTGATCGCATTCTTTGTCGGCGGACTCTGGGTATCGGTGGTCAGTCAGATCGGCATCGCGGGCTTCGTGGATACGCTTGGTGCCGTGCTGGCGCCGGTGTACGGCATCATGATCGTGGATTACTACCTCATTCGCGGCGGTAACCTGGATATCCAGGATCTGTTCTCGGCCGATCCCGCGGGCAGGTATTACTTCGACGGCGGCTGGAACAAAAAGGCCATTGTGGGTTTCTGTATCGCTGGCGTTTTCTCTATCGGTACCGTCTGGGTTCCGGCGCTGGAGGCACTGTCCGGATAT
>JBFGZM010000346.1:0-3934 GCA_041586815.1 Marinobacterium sp.
TGGCAGAAACTGTCACCCTTGGGCAACCTGAACGCGATCAGCGCCTGATCAGCTGGGCCACAGCCCCCGGAGGGCGAGCGTCGCATCCGGCGGAAGAACACCTGATTCCGCTGCATGTGGCAGCCGGCGCAGGCGGTGTTGATGCGGGCATCAAGGTGTTTGAAGACACGGTGATGGGCAGTCGGCAGTCAGCATTCATGTTCGGCGCACCTGCCCGGACGCTATAGCAGACAGGAAAACGCTGCGACTATATTCAAAAAAAGCCGCCGCTTTGGGCGTCCGGCGGTCGAAGCGGGCCCCGCAGCGGTGTTAAACTCGGATTCCCTGCTCCTGGATCGTCCCGGAGCCTGGCCCCATCCTGTCAAGGAGTCCTCTGGATGCCGCTGCTCCACCACTGCCTGCCCGTCTGTTTCCACAGTGCTGTTCCGTCCGGCTTCCGGTTCAGGTAGCAGAGCCCCATGAAAACACCCAAACGCATACTGCCCCTGGTCGAAGATGGCCTGGTGGATGAAGTAATCAGCCGGCTGATGAGTGGCAAGGAAGCCGATGTCTATGTGGTGCGCTGCGGCAGTGAAATACGCTGCGCCAAGGTTTACAAGGAAGCCTTCAAGCGCAGCTTCAAGCAGGCCGTCAACTACCAGGAAGGCCGCAAGGTCAAGAACAGTCGTCGCGCCCGCGCCATGGAAAAAGGATCAAAGTTCGGCCGCAAGCAGCAGGAAGAAACCTGGCAGAACTCCGAAGTTGATGCGCTCTATCGCCTGGCGGCCGCCGGCGTTCGTGTCCCCCAGCCCTACGGCTGTACGGACGGCGTACTGCTGATGGAGCTGATCACCGATGAGGATGGCGATGTTGCCCCCCGCCTGGGTGATGTCTCCATGTCAGCCGAGCAGGCACAGGAAGACCATGCCCTGCTGATGCATTACGTGATGCGCATGCTCTGCGCCGGCGTAGTGCACGGCGACCTGTCGGAGTTCAATGTTCTGGTGGATGAGTACGGCCCGGTCATTATCGACCTGCCCCAGGCCGTGGATGCAGCGGCCAACAACCACGCCCGTTCCATGCTGGCACGGGATGTCGACAACATGACCCACTACTATGGCCAATTCGCCCCTGAACTTTTAGGCAGCCGCTATGCCCAGGAGATCTGGGCGCTGTACGAAGACGGCAAGCTGCACGAGGACATCGAACTGACCGGCGAGTTCGCTGAAAACACCGATAGCGCCGATGTGGATGCGGTGCTGGATGAAATCAAATCGGTGTTCGCCGAAGAACAGGCCCGCCAGGAGCGGTTGCGCGAGGCAGAACAGGAAACCTGAGGGTAGCCTGTGAGCACGGCGCCCTGCACTTGTCGTGTACTCAGCGGGCGCCAACCGCCATCGACGCTGTCAGACCTGCTGCAACACCGCCCAGGACACTTCGCACTCTCCACCGGCCGCCGCGATGTAGGCCGAATCGCCGGTGAGGGTCACTGACAGATCCATGGTGCGTTCCACCAGTGCCGCCAGCGCCTCGATTTCCGGCCATTCAAAGCGGTACATGGACGCTTTCAGGCCGCTGAATTTTCCGCGACCCTGTTCCCACCAGACATCGGACTTGGTATTGAAGCTGTACACCCGCACTTCCCGTGCCTGGTGCGTGGCCTTCTTGACCCGGTCCGGTGCCGGCTCGCCCACATCGATCCAGAGGGCAATCTGATCATCAAGGGTACGGGCCCAGATATCGGGCTCTTCCGCCGCACTGATACCCTTGGTAAAAGCCAGGGATTCACGGGCATTAAGACAGTAGGCCAGTACACGCACCATCATCCGCTCGAGCGTTTCGGACGGATGCTGTGCAATGGTCAGGTTCAGGGTGTCGTAATAGTCGCGGTTCAGATCGGACAGGGAGATCCGCGCTTTGTAGATGGTGGGTTTGACTGCCACAGATAAGGACCTTGAAGAATTCGAAAACGGCGTGCCGACCTTGCCACGGTCAGGGCTGGGCCGAGATAGTGCCTTATCTGCGCGTTGCTGACCAGCGGCTTTTAAGTACCAGCCCCGTCCGCCGCCACCTGTCCATCAGTCAACAAAGCCGACGGCCTGAAGCAGCGCCTGTTCGGTATCCGCATCCAGTTCGCCGCTTTGTTCCAAACCAAAGCGCTGCTGAAACTGAATCAGCCCGGAGCGGGTTCTGCGCCCGCGCACCCCATCGACCGGCCCCGGGTTAAACCCCAGAAACAGCAGCGACGCCTGAGCCGTACGCAAGCCAAGATCAGGCAATGCAACCCTGAACCGCGCATGGGCAGCGGCCAGGCGGGTGTCGTAGTCATTTTTGCGAAACGCCGGGCCATTGTAGCCCCGGGCAAAGGCCTCCCAGTTGGCGTCTTGCATGGCGCCCGCCAGGTCATTGCCCCTGATAAAGTTGGCCATGGCCAGCATCTGGTTGTCTTCATCGGCCACCATGGCGGCGATCATGGTTTCAATCCCATCAAAACCCGCCACCTTGTAGTTAAAGCCCATCACCTGACCGATCCCCCAGGACGCGCTTTTCAGTGCCGCCTCCTGATCCAGCTTCATGGCAGACTCCAGCCGGGCATATTCAGCCGCCCCGCCCACATAGCCGCCGGGAGACTTGCTGCTGATACCCGCATCCACCGAATCATGCACACCGTCGGTCAAACGATGGAATATATGCCGTTCAAACAGGATGCGCGGCTTTCGATTATCGAGAAAACCAAAACCCCGTGTTTCCACGCTGAGCACCGCCCAGACCCTGGCGGCATCAACGCCCAGGGTATCGCAGATCTGCACCATGCCACTGTCGCTGAGCGGTCGGCCCTTGCTTTGAAAGTTCATGCCACTCTCCCTCTAGATGTTGCCTCCCCTTGACGCCAGATCCGGGCGGATCCGGTATCCATCAGACTACAGACAAAATCTAGGTCGCTTTGCCGCCCCGGGCCACTGCTCAAACAACCGTTTGGCTATAAGGCTTGGCTTTGTGGCTATATCCGCCGGGCATCAGGTGCTGAGCCCGGCGCCTAGCTGCCGTGTCAGGTCTGCGGCCGGCAGGGCCCGGCAACCGATCACATTCTGTCCGCACCAAAGCGGTGAAAAGTCGCTACTGCCCTGTTTTTCGGCTGCCGCACGCAAAGGCCCGATCGCGCCTGTCGCCAGTGGAAAGGCCGGCACCGCGTCTCCCAGGGGCCCCAGTTCACGCAGTAACCGGTTCACAATGCCGCGCGCAGGACGGCCGGTAAAAAGATTGGTCAGCGCGGTATGATTCGCCGCCGGACTTTGCAGGGCACCGCGGTACAGACCGCTGATCAGGCTTTCGGGACACAGCAGATAAGCCGTGCCGAGCTGGGCACCAACAGCCCCAAGCGCCAGGGCGGCGCCAATGCCCTGGCCATCGGCAATACCGCCGGCAGCCACCACCGGTATGGAGACGGCCTGCACAACCTGCGGAAGCAGTGCAAAGGTGCCACTCTGGCATGTCAGATCAGACGACAGGAAATGTCCTCGATGCCCACCCGCCTCCAGCCCCTGGGCAATGAGGATATCGACACCCCTGGACTCCAGCCAGAGCGCTTCCTCAACCGTGGTGGCCGAACAGAGCACGAGGGATCCCCAGCTCTTTACCCGAGCCAGCAGCGCTTTGCTGGGCAGACCAAAATGAAAACTGACCACCGCGGGCCTGAAAGGCTCCAGCACATCCGCCATCTCGTCACTGAAAGGTGCCCGGCCAGCGCCGGGCACAATGGCCGTAACATCCAGACCGAATTCTCGGTAAAAAGGGGCCAGCGCCTGTCGCCAGGCCGCCTCCCGGGCCTCATCGGGTTGTGGCGGTCGGTGGCAAAAGAAATTGACATTGAAAGGCTGTGTCGTGGCAGCACTGAGCGCTTCGAGCTCCACCTGCAATGATTCAGCGGTCAGCATGGCACAGGGCAAAGACCCCA
>JBFGZM010000347.1:0-3934 GCA_041586815.1 Marinobacterium sp.
CCGCTTCGAAGCCTTCGGCACCGCCGGCAACGCCAGCAAGCTGCGCGCGATTTCCCTCGAGGACATGGCGACCCGTTATGACCGCGGCGAGTTGAATGCCAAGGTGAACTGAATCATCGGCTGGCAATGAAAAAGGCGACCCTCGGGTCGCCTTTTTGCGATTTTATGTCTTCGCATGACTCAATATCTGCGCAGTTTCTGGTTCAGGCTGCACTTGCCGAAGTTTCGGCGCTGTCGGGCGCCTGTTGCAGAGCGTTGCGTCGCTGCAGGGCCCAGTAGGCGCAGGAAAAATAGAGCAGGGTGCAGATGAAGCCCAGGTTGTAGAACAGGTCCCGGTTCAGTTCGTAGGTCGTCATGTCCGGGCTATTCAGCATGACATTGCCGGCCAGCAGCAGGGTCACACCAAGGCTTGTCCTTGCCAGGCCTGTGAGCCACTTGGACAGGGCAGAGCTGTCTTCGACCTGCTCGATCACGGTCAGGGCCTGCGCCTGATGGTGAGCCTCTACGTCCCTGTTGTGGGCCATCATTACGGCTTCCTCTTCGGGGTATTCCTCCCCGGCACCGTATTTGCGGGCCATCAGGGTGTATACCGCAATCGTAAAGAACCAGGTCGGGATGAACAGGTAGTAAAACGACATGACATCCAGGGCATTCAGGCCGAAGGCAAAGACCAGGCCCGCTCCCCAGGATACAACCGCCGGCGTGCTATGGGTCAGGTTGCGATAGGTGACCCAATAGCGGGTCAGACCGATGCGGGGAAACACCATATGTTCGGCAAAAACGATGGCGCCTACCGGCACCACCAGCAGGCCGGCGTAGGTCAGCAGTGGCAGCATCTTGGTAAAGACAAAGGGAAAGCAGGCAACGATGACGGTCACGAGGCCGACCGCCAGCGTCGTTTTCTGACGCGACCTGTTCTGGAAGATGGACTGGGCAGCCAGGCCTGCACGGTACAGGTTGGCGTTGGCCGTGGTCCAGCCGGCAATGATCACAATGACGAAGCCCGACAGCCCCAGGGCCTGGAAGGCAACATCACCGGGATCCAGCGTCACGATCGAGGTTTTCAGGATTACCGCGGTGCCGGCGCCCATGATGCCGGCTGCTATCCAGGCGATGTAATGGCCGAACAGCATGCCCGAGCTGGTGCACAGGCCGTAGCTCTTCTTTTTGGCATAGCGCAGCAGAGCCATGTCGATCAGGCCGAAATGGGTAATGGTATTGGCCGCCCAGGCAAAGCCGATGACTTCAAGCAGGCCGATCCCCGGTTCACCCTCTGCGTTTACACCTGTCCAGATAGATTGGCTGCCGATCTGCACGAAATCCTGCCAGCTGTTCAGGCTGCTGTGCCCAAGCACCGCATCGGCCAGCGGGGGCAGCATCACCAGTGCGCCACTGGTGAACATGACAAAGAGCCAGGGTGCGCAAATGCTGGAAAAACGCGAGAGCGCATTAAAGCCGTACATCGCCACCAGCACCACGATGGCCCCGACAGCCAGCACAATCAGTACAAACCAGGGGTTGGTCGGATACCAGCTCAACTGTGCGGGAATATCGAACAGGAAGCGCACCGCGGTGGATGACACTGTTATCATCGCCGCCGATATTACGGTAAAGATAATGACGTTCGCCCAGTTGTAGAGCCGGGTCATGGTACCCCCTGCAATCTTGTGCAGGTAGGTGTAGAGGCTCAGCCGTGTATCCACGGCGATGGGTGCGGTGATCAGGGTCCAGCTCAGCAGGGCCAGTATATTGCCAATCAGCAATCCCAGCAGAATATCCAGGGTCTTGGCGCCCAGTGCCACGAAGGTTGCGCCAATGACAAACTCGGTAGCGGCGACGTGCTCGCCGGCGTACAAGCCCAGAAAGTGCTTCCAGCCGTGCAGCTTGTGAGCCGGGACGGGCAGCTGTTCTTCATGCGTGGCGCCGAAGTCGACCGTCGGCTGTGCGGTTTTCATGTTCATGGTATAGCTTCTTGTTTCGTGTGTGACCTGAAAGTATGAGACCCGCGTCCGTTGCCGGCGCAGGTCGCGAGCGGGTGTGTGAAGGCGGGGGGCGGCATCAGAAACGCCAGCCCACTGGGCTGGCGTTTCTGATGTCTGCAGACATCTTGTCCGGGGTCAGGCAACCTGATCCAGTTCTTCAAGGGTCATGGCAACGCCCTGTGTCTCCAGCTGATTCAGTGCGGATTCAAAGGCGCTGACAAGCGTAGCAGAAGCCTGCAGCTGGGTACCGAAAATATCTTCGAGCCCCAGAAAACGCGCGCTCAGTCCTTCCCGTTGCGTGCAGGCCGACAACAGCATTTCCGCCAATGGATCCTCGACCTTGTAATCTGCAGTCGGGACCTGGGCGCCGCGCAGGTAGAGTGCCCAGCCGGCCAGTACCAGGGCGAAGCGCTGTACCGGTGCACCGGCGGCGAGTCGTTCTTCCAGGGTGGCGAGAATGAACTTGGGTATCTTGCTGGAGCCATCCATGCACAGGCGGCTCAGCTGATCGCCGATGCGCGGGTTGGAGAAGCGCTCGATGAGGGTGTCCTTGTACTGCTCCAGACTGATGCCTTCGATCGTGCCCAGTGTCGGCGTGACATCGAGGTCCATGAAGGTGCGGATAAAGCTGCTCAGGCGGGTATCCTGCATGACTTCGTGGCTGAAGCGATAGCCTGCCAGGTAGCCCAGATAGCTCATGGCCGAGTGACTGGCATTGAGCAGTCGCATCTTCATCTGCTCATAGGGGGCCACATCGGCGGTGAACTGTACACCGACCTTTTCCCACGCCGGGCGGCCGTTGCAGAAATCATCTTCCAGAACCCACTGGATAAACGGTTCGCACACCACCGGCCAGGCATCCTCGATGCCGGCATACTCCTGCAGCAGCTCCTTGTTGGCCGCAGTGGTGATGGGTGTAATGCGATCCACCATGCTGTTGGGGAAGCTGGCATTGTCGGCAATCCAGTCCGCCAGACCCGGATCCTGGCGTGTGACGAAGCTGAGCAGGGCATGGCGGGCCTTGTCGCCGTTGTGTGGCAGGTTGTCACAGGACATCAGCGTGAAGGCCGGCAGGTTGCGGGCCCGCCGCGTTGCCAGTGCCGCGCTGAGGTAGCCGAATACGCTGCGCGGATATTCCGGCTGCGCCAGATCGTGCACGATATCGGGGTGTGAAAAGTTAAACTCGCCGCTGTGATCGTCCAGCATGTAACCGCCTTCGGTGATGGTCAGCGACACGATGCGGGTGTGGGGTGATGCCAGCTTGTCCAGTACGGCGGCCGGGTTGTCCGGGGCAAACAGGAAATCGCTGATAGCCCCGATAACCTGTACGTCGGGCTGTTCGGCCTGGCCCAGTTCCATCAGGCTGTAGAGGTAATCCTGGTCCTGCAGTACCTGTCCCATGGCGCGATCATTCTCGCGCAAGCCGATGCCGCAGATGCCCCATTCCTGGTCCTGAGTCAGGCGCAGGAAACGCTCCGTGTAGACGGCCTCATGAGCGCGGTGAAATCCACCAACACCAATGTGCACGATACCGTGGTGCAATGCATGGCGCGGGTAGGTGGGGTACGAAATTGCATCGCCCAGCTGGGCAAGTGCGGCAGTGTCAAGTTTCACAGGGATCACCAATAGTTGATCAGATAACCGTGTCTCACCCCAACGGGCAAGTGACTATCTCTTGGGTATGATAAAAAACCGCTGTGCCTGGCGAACCAGGCGCAGCGGGAGGCTTGCGCCAAACTGTCGGCTGCCCGCGACGGTGCATTCAGGCCGCCTGGGCCGGAATGCGCGGGCGCGGGATGGTCTTGCCCGTAGCATCGAACAGGTGCGCCTGGGACAGGTCCGGTGCCAGGCCCGCATCCTGACCGTAATCACCACTGAAATCCCCCGGCGCCCGTACGGTGAGGGTTTCACCGGTGGGCAGGTTGATGTAGCAGTAGGTGTCCGCGCCCAGG
>JBFGZM010000348.1:0-3928 GCA_041586815.1 Marinobacterium sp.
GCCCGGGCACTGTCGGCGGCGCTGCCCACGGTGAAGTCCACCGCGACGGCGCCACTGTAACTTTTGTCGAAGATCAAGCCCGCATCGGGGTCGGTATAACTCAGGGTGTTAGTGCCGGCACCGCCATCCAGGTAGCCTTTAAGCTCTGCCCCCTTTTGCACAATAAAGGTATCGTTGCCGCTGCCGCCCTTGATGTTTTCGATCTGGGTGGCGGTAATCTTGTGGGTGCTGCCACCGCTGGAGTAGGTCACCACCACCACGCTATCTTTCTTGATGGTAAAGGTCAGATCGACGCTCACGGCCGACAGGTCCAGGGTATCGGTACCTTCGTTCTTCAGCTCAGTGACCGTAACCACACCAAAAGCATTGGTGTTGAACACATAGGCATCGTCACCCTTCAGGCCCTTGATGGTACCGGTGGGGTTGGTCAGCGTATCGTTGCCATCGGTCGGGGTCGTCGCCAGTACACCCAGCATGGCGGCACTGCTGAGACTTTGGGTGTCAATCAGGCCGCTGGCCTGTTCCAGCTCCCAGTCCGCCCCCGGCAGGTTGCCGGTAGCGTCATTCGAGGCGGCGACATCAGCCCCGGTCAGTGCAGCCAGGGTCTCAACAAACTCAAGCCCAAGTTCACCCTCGGCCACATCGCAACCATACAGCAGCAGATCACCGTCCGGGGACAAGGCATTGCCCCAGCGCTTGAGTTGCTGCTGGCTGCTTTTGAGTTGCTGGGTCGTCAGCTTGGTGCTGCCCAGGAACAGAGCCCCGGCGGCGCCGTGGCTGAGCAGATGAATGGCGGCAACATTATCGAAATAATCCAGAATGCTACCGATCTGCTCAACGCCATCCTCAGTGCTGTCGAGCACGAAGATCTTGATGTCGCGCCCGGCATTGAGCTGCAGCTGTTGCTGCAGGTCGGCACCAGCAAGCTGTGCGCCGACATCCTCCGCCGCCTGATCTGCTGCGGCTCCCGCCGGTGCTGCCAGACTCAATGAGGTGTTTTGCAGGCTTTCGAGGCTGCTGGCAAGCTGGGCATCTGCGGTGTTGAACAGCTCGTTGATCACGGATTCCAGCTGGGGGATGCTGGCATCCAGGATCACGATCTGGGACGCCATCATGCGTTCAACCAGGTAGATCTCGCCGGCGCTGAGCACCGGCCCCCGGGCCTCTTTTGCGTCGGCTGTGGTTTCCTCTGTGGGAGCCGCTACATCAGGGCTCTCGCTCTGGGTTGCTTCGGTGGGGGCTGCAGGGGCTGCGGCTTCACCCTCGCCGAGCAGCCGGGTCAGGCTGTCGTCTACGGCAATGCTGGCGGGCGCAAACTCGGCGTTTTCCAGTGCGCTCAGCTGCAGTTCGGACTCGATAACTCCCGTGGAGGAATCATCCGGCTGCTGCAGATCAGCGGCGGAAATACCCAGGTCCGCCGACAGCAGCACCCGATTTTCCAGCGCTTCAAACTGCAGATTCTGCTTTTTCTTGCCGGCCTTTTTAGCCTTTTTGCCCTGGTAAAAAATCTTGTTCATAGCAACGCCCCCGCGTCATGTCACTCATGCTATGCCTTTACCGAAACATCGGGCAAAAACACCACGCGCCTGTGTTTTTATGGATTAGCCTTGCAGCCAGTCATTTACCAGATTCAGATCATCCTGCGTCAGCACGCCAACCAGCGCCTTGAGGCGCAGACTGTTGAGCAGGTAATCGTATTTGGCCTGCGCCAGATCACGCTTGGCGGAATAGAGATCACGCTCGGCATCCAGCACGCTGATAGCGGTTTCAAGACGCGACTTGTAGGCCGCGCGGCGCAGATCCAGTGTGGCCTGCTGTGCGGCCACCGCCTTGTTCAGTGCTTCGGTGCGTTTCACCGCATTCATGACGCCCCAGTATGCATCACGGGACTGGCGGCGCGATTCGCGCAGCAGGCGGGTCAGCTCCTGCTCGGAGCTCTGGTAACGCGCCTCTGCTTCGCGCGTTTTGGAGCTAACCGAGCCACCGGCATAGATCGGTACGCTCAGGCGCAGCATCAGCTCCTGGGTTTCAACTTCGCTGCCGCCACCAAAGAGCGTGCCCTGGGTATCGCGATTGTTCTTTTGCAACACCGCATCCAGTGTGGGGTAGTGACCGGCCTTCTGGCGGGAGATTTCGGTGCGGGAGACATTGACCACATGGCGTTGCACCACCAGCGCCGGATTGTTGGTCATGGCAGCCTTGATCCAGTGCTGATCGTCCGCTGGCTGCGGTGCCTGCAGGTCAATGGTGTCCTGCAGGGTGGCCAGTGTATCCGGATCGCGACCCGCCATTTCATACAGCGCTTCATAGGCATCACGCAGTGCGACTTCGGCAACGGCATAATCAGCCTCCACCGACGCCATGCGGGCCTCGGCATCGTAACGATCCACCGCACGGCCTATGGAGGCTTCCTCTCGTCCGCGGGCCAGCTCCAGTTGTTGGGCCACAGCGCTGCGCTCGGCATCCAGAAAGCGTAATTCATCCGCCGCCGACAGCGCCGTGAGGTAGGCCTCACTCACACGCAGAATGAGATCCTGCTGCGCCTGAATCAGCTCGGCATCCGCCTGCAGCAACTCTTCCTTGGCCTGGCCGATACGCTTGTAATTGGCCCAGCGAAAAATGGGCTGGGTAACACTGAGGGTCCAGGTCGTGGTGGGAAAGCTGGTACTGCCTTGTTCAAAGGCAGCGTTATCGCTGCGCAGGATATCCTGAGTGGTGTCGATGCTGTCGTAGTCCAGCGTGATTACGGGCCGGTAACCCGCCCAGGCCTGGGTCACCACTTCGGCACCGGCAGCATGATCAAAAGTGGCACTGCCCAGGCGCGGATCGGATTGCAGTGCCGATTCGTAGATATCCAGCAAGTTTTCCGCCTGCACCAGAGAGGCTGACGCGCTCCAGCACAAAACACCCATTCCCGCGCACAATCGGACCCGCTTGCTAAATCGCATTGTTGTTCTTCTCCCGGCACTGTTCACGGCCATAGTCCTGTGTAAAAGGGATTCAGCCTGAATTCCGGCACCTCAAATCCCACAGCCGTTTTACCGCCACAACGAAAAACGCGCCTGCAGAGCTTAGCCTCTGCAGGCGGTCATGTTGTCTGGCCGGTAAACGAGGTCTGCATACTATTCCTTATCCGCAGCCCCAAAGGGACTCTGTCTCGCCAATAACGCGGCAGCCAGCAGAAAACGTCTCCAGACATCCTGTTGCAGGCCGTAAAAACTCGATTCTTCGACAAGCAATTGAGCTCAATACCGCTTTTAAATTGCCCGGGTACAACCCGGCTCTATTCAGATTACTGAGTGAACAGGCACTGAACAGCGTAGACTCGAAGGTTTAAACCTTATAACTCCGCCCCCCCCACTGCAACGCTTATTTGCCGATTTTGCGTATAAAAACGACAACGGTTGACCTTGGTTACTTATTGAATTTTGTCAACAAAACTCTGTGATATCTGCAAAATTAACGTCCTACAAAGCCATCGACAGCTACACCGCCCCCGCTGACACGGTCTCTGGGGCATTGCGGGTCCACACGTTAAAACAGGCATCCAAAACCCATATTATTTTCATGCTTCGCACGTCGCGGAAATATTACAGCGAGCCTGATCCACAAATGCAGGCGCAATGGCTGGATGCGCAGGACCGGTTCGTCGGTAACAATTATCGAGTAATAGAGAGCTGCTGCATTGAAATCACGCGATTGCCGATATGCAACCAGTTAAGTAACCCTTGCGAACTGTTAGGGTGGAGCATCTCGGCCACGGGCATTGCGCTGTCGGCCACGATCGCTTGAATCCCGGTCTGTCACGACAGCAGCGGTCTCAATGATTGGCATCGAGACCTTCATGAGCCAGGCGCCACAGCGGGTGCTGATTATCGGCAGCGGAACCCAGGCCATCTATCATGCCCGCGCCTTGCACGAGATTTAC
>JBFGZM010000349.1:0-3926 GCA_041586815.1 Marinobacterium sp.
ACGTTTAAATTCCGGTGTGTACTGACAATAGGATCGCTTCTTCATGGAACCCACCTCTTTCTGGTGTGAAAAAAGGTGTCCATTAATTCGGGGTCACATCACACTTTTCACTTTTCACTTTTCACTTTTCACCTTTCAGCATGCCCCTGCTGCGACAATCAGTCCTGGTCGTCGGCGTAGAAAATGCCCTGGTTGATCAGCCGGGTTAAAAGTTCCAGCGCCGCATCGATGTCCTCGCCCAGATCCAGTCCGCCGCTGTTGCAGATGCCGCTGAACAGGCCTTCCTGTTCGAGCGTGCCGGAATAGAGAGTGCCATCGGCGAAGAGCTGACAGCCCTCTGGGGTGCTGCGCCAGGCCAGGCGGGCGCCTTCGGTGCGACTCAGGGTGCCACCCGATTCAAGATAGGTGCGCAGATTCTCCCGAGTGACAACGTCTTCGGGTTGCTGATCGAGATCCGGGTACTTGGGCTCGGTCATGCAGCGGCCAAACCACTCACCCAGCAGCGCATCGTCGTTGATGTACTGGGTCAGTATGGCGCGTACCCGATCGATGGCATCGTCGCCAATGCGTGTGCTGCTGGTCTGGGGCTGCAGGTCCGGATCGCTGTAGCGCAGCTCGTTGCTCAGGCGCTCGCCGACAAAGTCGGTAAAATTGCGCATGATTTCGCCATGGGAGGGTGCCCGAAAGCCCACGGAGTAGGTCATGCAGCCATCGCCCACGGCGATGCCGCTGTGCCCCAGGCGCGGCGGCACATAAAGCATGTCACCGGGTTCCAGTACCCAGCTTTGCTCGGCCTCCCATTCAGGCAGAATCATCACCGGGGCATCGCTGCGTTTTGGCGATTCGGAATCATATTCCCCGCCCACTTCCCAGCGGCGCTGTCCCGCAGCCTGAATCAGGAATACATCGTAGTTGTCGTAATGGGGTCCGACACCGCCGCCATCAACGGCATAGCTGACCATCAGGTCATCCAGGCGCCAGCGCGGGATAAAGTCGAATTGCGCCATCAGTTCGGCAGCTTCGGGCACCCAGTGATCCACCGCCTGCACCAGCAGGGTCCAGTGGGAGGGTGGCAGCTGGCCGAAGTGGTCTTCGTCAAAGGGGCCCTGTTGCAGCTCCCAGCCATCGCTGGCCGGATCCTGCAGTACGATGCGGGCTTCCACATCCTCTTCGCAGGCCAGGCCCGCCAGGTCGTCGGGTTCGATAACCGGTTCAAGGTTTGGAAAGGCCTGGCGTATCAGCAGGGGTTTCTTCTGCCAGTACTCGGCCAGAAAGCGTTCAGGCGTGAGGTCGCCCAGGTTGAGTATGTTCATTAGCGCTGAAGCAGTTCCTTGAGTTCATCGACGGCGCTTTCCAGTTCCGCCATGATCTTGCGCTGATCCTTGGCGGCTATGGCTGCGACGCGATTGTTGCCCACCAGGTCGACGCAGTGGCTGATGGTGTCCACGCAGCGCTCGATGCCGGCGAGATTGAGTTGAAAATTATGGGTGCGCTCGGCCAGGTCGTGAATGCCGTTGCGCAACTCATCGGCCTGGCTCATCAGTGTCTTGATCTGGCTGTTCATCGTTCGGATCCTGGCAGTAATTGGAGTTCGGTTACCGGGTATTCAGACTAGCGCGCAGCGGCCTCTTGTCACAACAGCGCAGAGCCACAGCAAGGTTATTTCTTCTGTTTGCCGAGGACTTCTTCGACGGAGGCCAGAATCCCGCGCAACATGCCAAGCTCGGCCCGTTCCGGGCGGCTGCGGTTAAAAAAGCGGTGCAGCTTGTCGAGCACGCGGCCTTCATGCTGGGGGATGATGAAGTGGGTCAGGCGCAGCACCCGTTCGAGGTGTTCGTAGAACAGAGCCATCTCACCCTGGCGCGGGTACTGTGCGCGTTCGCTGCGAATCTGGGGCTGTTCATGGGCCATCCAGACTTCATAGCTGAGTAACTGTATGGCCTGCGCCACATTAAGCACCGGGTATTCGGGGTTGGCCGGGATGTACACGTGGAAGTTGCAGCGCTTGAGCTCGTCGTTATGCAGTCCCATGGTTTCGCGACCGAAGACAATGGCGATCTCCCCGTCACCGGACTCTGCCGCGCACTTGATACCGCATTCGCGGGCATCCAGCTGGGGCAGATCGAAGGTGCGGCTGCGGGCGCTGGTGCCGATGACCAGCTGGCAATCGGCGATGGCCTCATCCAGGCTGCCGACTACGCGGGCGGCGTCCAGCACATCCTTGGCGCCGGCGGCACGGGAGTCGGCATCGGGATGGGGGTACTCCCGTGGCTCCACCAGCCACAGCTGGGTCAGGCCCATGTTTTTCATGGCCCTGGCGGCGGCGCCAATGTTGCCGGGGTGGAAGGTGTTGATCAGTACGATACGGATATTTTTGAGCATGGCAGTTCCGAAGGCAGATCGCTTTTTTTGCGTAACCGGTGCGTGATAGGTTGGACGATTGTGCGCTGGCCTGTGCACAGGCGCTGACTGCTACCCCATTGAAAACGGGGCCCTGGGGCCCCGTTTATTCAGCCAGGGTCAATCAGATCGACTCGGCCTGCGCTACCGCATTACCGATATAGTTCTGCGGCGTCAGTGCCTTGAGCGATGCCTTGGCATCGTCCGGCATATCCAGCGTATCGATAAAGTTCTGTATGGTCTCGCGGTTCATGGTGTGGCCGCGGGTCAGGGCCTTGAGCTTTTCGTACGGCTCTTCAATGCCGTAACGGCGCATCACGGTCTGAATCGGCTCGGCCAGCACTTCCCAGGCGTTTTCCAGATCGGCATCCAGGCGCGCTGCGTTCAGTTCCAGCTTGCTGATGCCCTTGAGGGCCGACTGGTAGGCGATCAGGCTGTGGCCAAAACCCACACCGAGGTTGCGCAGTACCGTGGAGTCGGTCAGGTCGCGCTGCCAGCGGGAGACCGGCAGCTTGGCCGCCAGGTGCTGCATGATGGCATTGGCGATACCCAGGTTGCCTTCGGAGTTTTCGAAGTCGATCGGGTTGACCTTGTGCGGCATGGTGGACGAGCCCACTTCACCGGCAATGGTGCGCTGCTTGAAGTAACCGAGCGAAATATAGCCCCAGACATCGCGATCGAAGTCGATCAGGATGGTGTTGAAGCGACAGATCGCATCGAACAGCTCGGCAATATAATCGTGCGGTTCGATCTGGGTGGTGTAGGGGTTCCAGTCCAGGCCGAGACTCGTCACGAAGGACTCGGCATAGGCCTGCCAGTCAACGTTCGGGTAGGCGGAGATGTGGGCGTTGTAGTTGCCGACGGCACCGTTGACCTTGCCCAGGAACTCCATCTGATCCAGCTGTTTGAGCTGGCGCTGCAGTCGGTGCGCTACGTTGGCCATTTCCTTGCCAAGCGTGGTGGGAGAAGCGGTCTGTCCGTGGGTCCGGGACAGCATCGGCTGCGTGGCAAAGTTTCGTGCCAGCGTTGCGATACCGTCTTTGACCTGCTGCATCTGTGCCTGCATTACGGCCAGGCCGTTTTTCAGCATCAGGGCGTGGGACAGGTTGTTGATGTCCTCGGAGGTGCAGGCGAAGTGCACGAACTCGCTGATCTTGGCCAGTTCATCGTTGCTGCCGAATTTTTCCTTGATGAAATATTCAACGGCCTTGACGTCGTGGTTGGTGGTGCGCTCGATGTCCTTGACGCGCTGGGCATCGGCTTCGCTGAATTCGCTGACAATGGCGTTGAGCTGTGCGTCTGTTGCAGCGCTGAACGGCTGAACTTCGACGATGCCGGGGTGATTGGCCAGCTGTTGTAGCCAGCGGATCTCCACTTCAACACGAAAACGGACCAGGCCGAATTCACTGAAGATGGCGCGCAGGTCAGCAGTTTTGCTGCCGTAGCGTCCGTCGATGGGGGAAATGGCCGTAAGGGCAGAGAGCTCCATGAAACGTCTCGCTGTGACTGTAGGGTTAAAAAAGTGG
>JBFGZM010000350.1:0-3907 GCA_041586815.1 Marinobacterium sp.
GATGGCCTGGAACAGCTGAAACAGCAGATTTTCAACGATATTGATGTGGCCCGGGCGCTATTGGCCTGTTAAGACCCATAACCTCAAAGCGACATGACATGACCGATTATAAAGCGACACTGAACCTGCCGGATTCGGCTTTCCCGATGCGTGGCAACCTGCCGCAGCGTGAACCGGCGCGCCTGGCACGCTGGGCCGAGATTGATCTGTACGCCAGGCTGCGTGAAGCCGGCAAGGGGCGCGAGCAGTTCATCCTGCATGATGGCCCGCCCTACGCCAACGGCAATATTCATATCGGTCATGCGGTCAACAAGGTCATCAAGGACATGATCGTCAAGTCCAAGACACTGTCGGGCTTTGATGCGCCCTATGTGCCGGGCTGGGACTGCCATGGTCTGCCGATCGAGCACAAGGTCGAAACCCTGATCGGCCGCGCCGGCGACAAGGTGCCCTACAGCGAGTTTCGCCAGAAATGCCGTGACTATGCCGCCGAGCAGGTGGCCGGCCAGAAGGCCGACTTTATTCGCCTGGGCGTTGTCGGTGACTGGGAAAATCCCTACCTGACGATGAACTTCGACACCGAAGCCAATATCGTGCGGGCGCTGGGCAAGATCATCGAGAATGGTCATCTGGTCAAGGGTTACAAGCCGGTGTACTGGAGCGTGGTGGGCCAGTCTGCCCTGGCCGAGGCCGAGGTCGAGTACCAGAACAAGACCTCCACGGCGATCGATATCCGCTTTACCTTCGCCGATCAGGAGAAGGTGCTGGCGCTGTTTGACACCACCGCAGGCGAAGGCCCGGTGTCCGTGGTCATCTGGACCACCACTCCCTGGACCATCCCCGCCAACCAGGCGGTCTCGCTGAACGGCAGCCTCGATTATGCACTGGTCGAAGTGCACACCGAGCAGGGCGTCGAGCGCATGGTGCTGGCTGCCGACATGGTTGAAGACATCATGGCGCGCTGGGGCGTGCAGCAGTATCAGACGCTGGCGACCTGCAATGGCAGCGCGCTGGAGCTGCTGCAACTGGAGCACCCGTTCTACAACAAGCAGGTGCCGATGATTCTGGGTGATCATGTCACCACCGATGCCGGTACCGGGGCTGTGCATACCGCACCGGATCACGGTGTGGAAGACTTTGTGGTTGGTCAGCAGTATGGCCTGGGAACACTGAACCTGGTTCAGGCCAACGGCACCTACACCGATGCCACCGGCGAGTTTGCCGGCGTGCATGTCTACAAGGCCGATGGCCCGGTGGTTGAAGCGCTGGAGCGCGAAGGCAAGCTCGTGCACCTGAAGCGTTTCGAGCACAGCTACCCGCACTGCTGGCGCACCAAGACGCCGCTGATCTACCGCGCCACGCCGCAGTGGTTTATCTCCATGGAAGAGAAGGGTCTCAAGGCCCAGGCGCTGGAAGCCATCCAGGGCGTGAGCTGGTTCCCCGAGTGGGGTCAGAACCGCATCGAGGCCATGGTCGATCAGAGCCCGGACTGGTGTGTATCCCGCCAGCGTACCTGGGGCGTGCCGATCACCGTCTTTACCCACAAGCAGACCGGCGAGCTGCACCCCAATACCACCGACCTGATAGAACAGGTGGCCAAAGCCATTGAGGCGGGCGGCATTGATGCCTGGTTCGAACTGGATGCCGCCAGCCTGCTGGGTGCGGAAGCCGATCAGTACGACAAGGTCACCGATACCCTGGATGTCTGGTTCGACTCCGGCGTAACGCACCATGCGGTGCTGCGTGAGCGCGACGGGCTGCGTTTCCCGGCCGATCTGTACCTGGAAGGCTCCGATCAGCACCGTGGCTGGTTCCAGTCGTCCCTGAAAACGTCTATCGCCATCAACGGCTGTGCGCCCTACAAGCAGGTGCTGACCCACGGTTTCACGGTGGACGAGAAGGGCTACAAGATGTCCAAGTCCCTGGGCAACGTCATTGCGCCCCAGGAAGTCACCGACACCCTGGGCGCCGACATCCTGCGCCTGTGGGTTTCCGCGACGGACTACTCGGGCGAAATGGCGGTCTCCAAGCAGATTTTGCAGCGTACCGCCGATGCCTATCGCCGTATCCGCAATACTGCCCGTTTCCTGCTGGCCAACCTGAACGGTTTCGAGCCGGCCCGAGACAGCGTAGCGCCGCAAGACATGCTGGCACTGGATCGCTGGGCGGTGGATGCGGCCTACCGCCTGCAACAGAAGATCACGGCGGCCTACGACAGCTACCGTTTCCTGGATGTCTATCAGCAGGTGCATCACTTCTGTGCGCAGGAGCTGGGCGGCTTCTATCTCGATATCATCAAGGATCGCCAGTACACCACCCAGGCCGACAGCCTGGCGCGTCGCTCCTGCCAGACGGCGCTTTATCATATCGCCGAAGCCCTGACGCGCTGGATCGCGCCGATCCTGAGCTTCACCGCCGAAGAAATCCACGAAGTGCTGCCGGGCGAGCGTGAAGACAGCGTCTTCCTGACCACCTGGTATGAAGGGCTCTTTGCGCTGCCGGCCGATGATGCCTTTGGGGCGGATTTCTGGCGTCGGGTGCTGGGTGTGAAAAATGCCGTCAACAAGTGCCTGGAAGATGCCCGCAACGAGAAGCTGGTGAAAGGCTCGCTGGCGGCGGAAGTCACCCTCTATGTGGACGATAGTCTGCAGGCGGATCTGACACGCCTGGGCGATGAGCTGCGCTTCGTGCTGCTGACCTCCAAGGCCGCGCTGGCACCCTTGTCTGAAGGCATCGATGCCCGCAGCACCGAGGTTGCAGGGCTGAAAGTCGCGGTTGGCGCTTCGGGCCATGCCAAGTGTGGTCGTTGCTGGCACCATCGCGAGGATGTTGGCAACCATGCCGCCCACCCGGAGCTGTGTGAGCGCTGTGTCGATAACGTCGATGGCGCTGGCGAAACCCGCCATTACGCCTGATGACCATGCAACGCAGTCGTGAACGTATCGAAGAGCCGGCCCTGCCCGGTTCTTCCCTGGTCTGGCTCTGGTTGTCGGTGCTCGTGGTGGTGCTGGATCAGGGCAGCAAGTGGCTGGCCGAAGCCCGGCTGGACTACGGCATTCCCAACCCGGTGCTGCCGGTGTTTGATCTGACGCTGCTTTACAACCGGGGCGCCGCCTTCAGCTTTCTGGCGGATGCCGGTGGCTGGCAGCGCTGGTTCTTTGCCCTGGTTGCCCTGCTGGTAAGCGTGGCACTGGTGGTGTGGATGAAGCGCACCGCCCGCGTGCACTGGTGGCTGGGCATGGGCCTGGCGCTGCTGCTGGGCGGAGCTCTGGGCAATCTGTACGACCGGGTGGTGCTGGGTCACGTAGTGGACTTTATTTCGCTGCACTACAGTGGCTACTACTTTCCGGCGTTCAACCTGGCCGACAGCGCTATTACCCTGGGGGCCGTACTGCTGATTATCGACACCCTGTTTTTCGAGAAGAGCCGTTCCCGGAACTGAAAGAGAGCTTTGCATGAGTGACAAGACAATCGGGCCCGGTGCGACCGTGACCCTGCATTTCGCCATCAAGCTGGAAGATGGCCAGCTGGTGGATTCCAACTTCGAGAGCAAGCCTGCGACCTTTACCGTGGGTGATGGCAACCTCTTGCCGGGCTTTGAGGAGCCGCTGATGGGTCTGGCTGCCGGCAGCGAGTCGACCTTCACCATCGTGCCGGAAAAAGGTTTTGGCATGCCAAGCCCAGCCAATATCCAGCGTCTGCCGCGGGCGCAGTTCAAGGATATGGAGCTTGAACCCGGGCTGGTCGTCAGCTTCAAGGAACCCGGTGGCGAGCTCCCAGGCGTGGTGCAGTCCTTCGATGACGAGGTGGTACATATCGACTTCAACCACCCGCTGGCAGGCAAGACACTGCTGTTCGATGTGAAAATATTGACGGTGGCCTGAGTCCCATAAAAAAACGCTGCTGA
>JBFGZM010000351.1:0-3900 GCA_041586815.1 Marinobacterium sp.
GCTCGTAGAGGTTGGGGAACATCTCGTACAGTTCCTCCACGCTCATGCCGTCGGAACGTACCGCGGGCGGCAACATCAGGTTTTCCTCGACGTTGAGGCTCGAGAAAATACCGCGCTCTTCCGGGCAGTACCCCAGCCCCAGATGGGCAATGCGATGCGGCGCCAGATTCAGGGTTTCGCTGCCGTTCACCATGATGCTGCCACTGCGTCGCCCCACCATGCCCATGATGGCGCGCAGGGTAGTACTGCGCCCCGAGCCATTGCGGCCCAGCAGCGTCACCAGTTCACCCTTGCGAATGGTCAGATCGATGCCGTGCAGAATATGGGATTCGCCATAAAAGGCGTGCAGGTCACTGATACGGATTTTTTCGTGCAAAGACGACGTACTCATATCTGTGCTCCTGCAGCAACACTGGACTGTATCCCAACCGCAGCACCAGACGCGGCGGGCTCGTCATCGGCAACACCCAGATAGGCTTCAACCACCCTTGGGTCTGCCGACACGCTGGCGTAATCGCCCTCGGTCAGGATGGCACCACGCTGCAGCACAGTGATGCGATCGGCCAGCCTGGCCACCACATGCAGGTTGTGCTCCACCATCAGGATGGTGCGCCCGGCTGACACGCGCTTGATCAGATTGGCCACCACTTCAACATCCTCGTGACCCATGCCCTGGGTCGGCTCATCCAGCAGCATCAGTTCGGGATCCAGCGCCAGGGTGGTGGCGATTTCCAGCGCCCGCTTGCGGCCATAGGGCAGATCCAGCGTCCTGCTATGGGCGTACCCGCTCAGGCCGACGTCATCCAGCAACGCCATGGCCTTGTCGTTAAGGCGGTTTAGCACCCGCTCGTGCTTCCAGAAATGAAAGCTGTTGCCTTCCTTGCGCTGCAGCGCCACGCGCACATTTTCCAGCACGCTGAGATTGGGAAACACCGCCGATATCTGGAACGAGCGCACAATACCCATGCGGGCAATGGCAGCCGAGGGCCGGGCGGTAATATCCTGGCCATTGAACAGCAGAGTGCCGCTGCTCGGTGACAGATACTTGGTGAGGAGATTGAACACCGTGGTCTTGCCGGCGCCATTGGGACCGATCAGCGCATGAATGGCGCCACGCTCGACCTGCAGATTGACATCATCCACGGCGGTAAAGCCCTTGAAGGCCTTGACGAGATTTTTCGTTTCAAGAATTAGATCCTGACTCATGCAACGCGTCCCCGCTGTCACGGCCTTGGCCTGTGCAGCATTATTGTTGTATTCGGGATTAGGGCCGAAGCCCGGTTGCGCTTAATCTAGGTCAGGACCATTGCCGGAGTTTGTCGCAAATCTAACGAAATGTAACAAGGCGATATCAGCGGCCTGCACTTTGGTCACGATATAAGGGAATTCCCTAGGCAAGTAGGTTAGGATGAGGCAACTTCAGCGCAGGAAACACCATGTTGCCAGGCTCCAAGCTTACGCGTCGCTTCTTTGTCGTGATTGCCCTGATCATTGCGGCCATCTTTCTGGCCTTCTATGCCTACTCGGTACCGCTGATCCAGAAAAAGGTGTTCGAGATCGAGCGCAACAACAGCCGCACGACGCTGAGCAATATCTTCGAACTGGCCAGCCAAATGCATGTCAGCGTGGAAGATCACCGCAACCGCACCCTGGATGCCCATCAGCAGCGCCTCAAGGCCGTGGTCGCCCTCACGGCGATGCACATCGACGAAAGCCTTGCCGCCGCGCAGCAACTGAACATCCCCCCCGACCAGGCCCGGACCCGCCTGTTCGAGCGCCTGCGCAGCTTCAGCTATGGCCGCGGCGACTATGTCTGGATCGCCGATTACGACTCGACCCTGCTCTCACATCCGGAAGCTGCGCTGCACAACCAGAGCGCGCTGAAGGTACGGGACAGCGAAGGCAACAGCATCATTCCCGACATCGTCACCCTGGCCATGCAGGAAGGCGAAGGCTTCTACCGCTACAAGTGGCACCGCCTGGGAGAAACCCGCAGCATCGACAAATACTCTTACGTCCAGAACTTCCCCCAGTGGGGCTTCGTGATCGGCGCCGGGGTGTATCTGGACGACATCGATGTCGAGGTGCAGCAGCAGACCGCCCAGGCGTTGCAGAAGCTGCGCTCGGGCCTGCTGGAACTGCGCATCGCCGAAACCGGCTACATGTACGTCTTCGATGGCGAGGGCAACATGCTGATCCACCCCAATGCCAACCTGGATGGCACCAACTTTCTTGACCTGCTGAACCCGACTTCGGGCCGCTCCATCGCCGCGGACCTGATGGATGTGGCTGCAAGCGGCGAGGAACTTTACTACCAGTGGGACAAGCCCTCGGATCCCGGCCACTACATCTATGACAAGGTCGCCCTGGTGCGTTACCTGCCGGGCTTTGACTGGTACATCGGCTCTTCGGTTTATGTGGACGAACTGCGCAGCAGCTCCGAAGTGCTCACCGACCGCATCCTCACCATGGCGCTGATCGCCATGGTGGCGGCGATCCTGCTGGCGTTTATTTTCGTCCACTGGGTGACACGCCCCATCCGGCGCCTGTCGGAAACCGCCGAGCGCGTCAGTGATGGCGAGCTAAGCGCCAAAAGCGGCATTCGCCGCGATGACGAACTCGGCGTGCTGGCCCGCGCCTTCGACCGCATGGTGGATCAGCTGCGCGGCAACATTCATACCCTGGATGCCAAGGTGCAGGCCCGCACCCGGGACCTGGAAGCCAGCAACAGCCAGCTGCTTGGCGCCGTCGCCTCGTTGCAGCAGGCACAGGGCGAGCTGCGGGCGCACGAAGCCCGCCAGCGCCTGATTCTTGACGCTCTCCCCGCCCAGATCGCCTATATAGACAGCAACATGCACTATGTATTTGTCAATCAGGGCTATGCCGATGCCTTTGATCGCAGCAAGGACGACATTGTCGGCCGGCACCCGTCCGAGATCCTCGGCGACCGAATGTTCGCCGATATCCACCAGCAGATTGAGCGCACCCTGGCCGGCGAAGAATCGGTGTATGAATACCGCATCCAGCGCGAAGACCGGGAAATGATCACCAAGCGCATGCTGATTCCCTTTCATGCCGCCGACAACGAGGTCAATGGCCTGCTAAACCTGTCACTGGATATAACGGCGGAGAAGGAGGCAGAAAGACAGATCAACGAAGCCCAGCGCATGAGCGCCGTGGGACAGCTGGCCGGGGGCCTGGCCCATGACTTCAACAACCTGCTGTCCATCCTGCTGGGCAACCTGGTGGCCATGCGGGACAATCCGGCGCTCAACGACACCCTGCTGCGATACCTCAATCCGGCCATCCGTGCCACCCGGCGCGGTGCCGACATTACCCGTCGTCTGCTCGCCTTTTCGCGCCGCCAGCCCCTCAAACCCTCCGCGGTGCATATGCCCGGCCTGATCAGCGACGTTGCCGAACTGCTGGCGGGCCCCCTGCCCAACAGCATCCGCATCGACTATCAGTGCGCCGTCGATGCACCTCAGCCTTTTGTCGATGCCGGCCAGCTGGAGGATGCCCTGGTCAACCTGGCCCTTAATGCCCGCGATGCCATGCCGGACGGCGGTACCCTCAGCTTCGAGGTTAGCGGTCGCCATGTCGGCGCCCCGCTGATCTATGACGAATGGGTGCAGCCCGGGGATTATGTCGAGATTCGTGTACGCGATACCGGCCACGGTTTTTCCGGCGAGGCCACCAGCCTTGCCTTCGAACCCTTCTTTACCACCAAGAGCAGCGGGGCCGGGTCGGGCCTTGGCCTCAGCATGGTGTATGGCTTCGTCAAACAGTCCAGGGGCTATATCCAGATTCAGAGTGCACTCGAACAGGGCGCTGTGATCTCGCTGCTGCTGCCGGCCTCAACGCAGCCACCTGCACAGCTGACAGGCCCGCAGAGGGAAA
>JBFGZM010000352.1:0-3860 GCA_041586815.1 Marinobacterium sp.
GCTGGCCCGGGTGCGTACCCTGTTGCGGCGCAGCAGCCAGGCCCCGGCCCAGACCCGCCTGCAGATCGCGGATCTGGAGGTGGAAGTCATGAAGCGCCGGGTGTACCGGGACGGCAAGCGCATCGACCTGACCGCCAAGGAGTACGCCCTGCTTGAGCTGTTATTGCGCCGCCGGGGCGAGGTTCTCTCCAAGTCCCTGATCGCATCCCAGGTCTGGGATATGAACTTTGACAGCGACACGAACGTCATCGAAGTTGCCATCCGGCGGCTGCGCAGCAAGATCGATGACGGCTACCACCCGAGGCTGATTCAGACTGTTCGGGGCATGGGTTATGTACTTGAAACGCCTCAATCCTGAAAGCACCGCAAGCGTGCAAGGCCCCGTCGTTTGAGCAGGCAGCATTGTTCATGAGAATCCCGTCACTGACCCTGCGGCTGAGCCTGATGTTCTCGCTGGCGGTATTGTCAGTGCTGCTGCTGGCCGGCATCCTGTTCAAGCAGCTGAGCATGATGCACTTTCGCTTGCTGGATCAGCAGGAACTGTCAGGCAAGGCCCAGAGCGCAGTGAACATCCTGCAGACGGTGCGGGACCGTCCGCAGTTTGAGCGTCGCCTGCCGGAGCTCAGGGCCCTGTTGTCTCACCACCCCGGGCTGGTTGCGATGATCCGTGGGCCGGGCGGCGAACTCTGGTTCGCCGAGCCTGCTGTGCTGCCGGTACCGGCCGGCCTGCTGGCGCAGCCGGACGAAGACATCTGGGAATGGGAGAGTGAGGGGCGTTTCTTCAGTGGCCTCAATACTGGGCTTGAACTGCCGGACAGCGGTATCCGCCTGAGTATCGAGCTGGTGCTCGACAGCACCTTGCATCAGCGCTACCTGCATTCCCTGACGTACTGGTTCTGGATCGCCTTTTTCCTCTGTGCCCTGTGCAGCGCAGCACTGGGCTGGCTGGTGGCCCGCAATGGCCTGAAACCGGTGCGGGCGGTGGCTCAGGTGGTGTCGTCGATCTCGGCGCAGTCGCTGTCCGGTCGCGTGCCCCTGGATGAGGTGCCGCGGGAGTTGCAGGGGCTGGCGGGCAGCTTCAATGCCATGTTGCAGCGCCTGGACGATGGTTTTGTACGTCTGTCCAACTTTTCTTCCGATATTGCTCATGAGCTGCGCACCCCCATCAGCAGTCTGATTACGCACACCGAAGTGGTGCTGTCACGCCCGCGTGATGCAGATGAGTATCACGAGGCGTTGCACTCGAACCTTGAGGAGCTGCAGCGCATGGCCAAGATGGTGGAGCAGATGCTGTTTATCGCCAAGGCCGACAATGCCCTTATTGTGCCGGAGTGCAAGCCGGTGGATATGCATGCGCTGGTGGAGCAGCTGTTCGAATACTATGGGTTGCTGGCCGAGGAAGACAGCATTGTCCTGAATTGCACGGGCCAGGGGACCCTGATGGGGGATGCCTCCATGCTGCGCCGGGCGTTGTCCAACCTGCTTTCCAATGCTATCCGTCACTCGATTCAGGGCGGCACCGTGACGGTGGCTATCGCCACCGGTGAGCAGAGTCTGGAGGTCAGTGTCAGCAATGCCGGCGCACTGATATCGCCAGAGCATATCGAGCGGCTGTTCGACCGCTTTTACCGGGCGGACCCTGCCCGGCGAGAGGGTCAAAGCAGCCATGCCGGGCTGGGCCTGGCCATCACCCGTTCCATCGTCCAGTCCCATGGCGGCAGCCTGGCCTGTGAATCCAGCGGGGGCTGCACCCGTTTTACGGCGTTCTTTCCCCAGGCCTGTGCTGTGAACCGCAGCTGACCTGACCGTACCCGGTGCGCTCAGGCGCGGGCCAGCTCCTGTCGTGCGCTGCGCGTGATCTGCCAGGCGCTGCTCAGGGCCAGGGCCGCCATCAGAATACCCACGGCGAGGTCCGGCCAGGCGGTCCGGGTGCCAAAGACCGCCAGAGCCGCCAGCAGCACAGCGACATTGCCGATGGCATCGTTGCGGGTGCAGAGCCAGACGCTGCGCATGTTGCTGTCGCCACTTCGGTAGGCCCACAACAGCCAGGCCACTCCCAGGTTGGTGATGAGGGCGAGGGTGCCGACAAGCCCCATGGTGGGGGCATCAGGCAGGGTGTCGCGGTAGATGTGCCAGAGGGCGGTACCCAGTATCCAGAGGCCGAAAGCCGCCATGCTGAATGCCTTGATGAGCGAGGCTTTGGCGCGAACGGCCAGCCCCAGCCCCAGTACCCACAGGCTGATACCGTAATTGGCGGAATCACCGAGGAAATCCAGCGAGTCCGCCAGCAGCGAGACCGAGCCTGCCCGCAGACCTGCCAGGATCTCGACGACAAACATGCTGGCGTTCAGCAGCAGTGCAATCCAGAGCACCCGGCGGTAGCCGGCGCTGTTGCACGACGCAGGGCTTTGCGGTGGTTCGCAGCAATGTGTTCCCATGGCATCGTCCTTTAGGGTTGCCCGGTCAATTATAGTCACTATGCTAAACCCTGTAGCAACTACGGGGTCAAGTCATGACACAGGGGTATTCCATCGGAAAGCTGAGTGCGGCGTCGGGGGTGAACCTCGAGACCGTGCGTTATTACGAGCGTATAGGTCTCCTGCCGGCGCCGCAGCGCGCAGCCAATGGGTACCGCCGTTATACCGATGCGGCGGCACGGCGACTGCGCTTTATCCGTCGGGGTCGCGAACTGGGTTTTGGTATCGAGGACATACGTACCCTGCTGCAACTGGCTGATCACCCTGAGTTGCCCTGTGGTGAAGCCGATCAGCTGACCCGCGCCCATCTGCAGGATGTGGAGGCCAGGATTGCCGATCTTGAGGCCATGCGAAAGGAGCTTATCCGGCTGGCGGGTTGTAACAGCGACAGTGCCGAGCACTGTCGCCTGATCGAAGCGCTGGACGGGCAAGGGAGTTAGGTTTTCAGCTCTTTTAGCAGTGCGGTGTAACCGGCGCGAAAGTCCGGGTAGATGAAACGGTAGCCGCTGGCGCGCAGCAGAGCATTGTTGCAGCGCTTGCTGGCGCCCCGGCGCAGCGGTTTGGTGATGTGAATCGGCACATCCAGAGCCGTTGCCAGCCACTGGCTCACCTCATGCAGGGTGGCGGGCGCATCGTCGCTGGCCAGGTAAACGGGCGCCAGAGGTGTGCCCTGCAGGTGCAGGCAGATCAGGTGGTGCAGCACCCCGGCGCAGTCGTCACGGTGGATGCGGTTGCTGTAGTGCTCGGGCAGGGCCGGGGCGCCAAGCCCGCTGCGGACCTGGTTTATAAGGTGGTTACGGCCCGGGCCATAGATGCCGCTAAAGCGCACAACCGTGGCGGCGATACCGCTGTTCAGTGCCAGGGCTTCGGCCTGCAGCATGACCTGACCACTGAAACGGCCGGGCTCGGTGGGGCTCTGCTCATCCACCCAGCCGCCATCTGCCTGGTGATAAACGCTGCTGCTGGAGGTAAACAGCAGCAGGCGCGGTGGCCGCGCCAGGGCACTCAGCACATTGCGCAGCCCCTCAACATAGGCGCTGCGATAGCCCGCCTCGTCATGCTGGCTCGCCGCCGCGCAATACACCAGGATATCGCAGGGCGGCAGCTTGCCCCTCAGGCTGGCGGGCTCGGCCAGATCCCCGGCGATTCCTTGGAGGCCGGCTGGCAGCTGGTTTATAGTACGGCGCAGGCCGAAGACATTGTGCCCCTGTGCCTGCAGTGCCAGGCCCAGGGTGCTGCCAACGTCGCCACAGCCTGCGATCAGAATTTGCTGCTTGTGCATGGGCCTGTCTCCCTGTTGTGCCGGCCGCCATCATAGCAAAGGAATCTTTGGATGACGCTCACAGAGCTGCGCTATATCGTTACCCTCGCCCGGGAACAGCA
>JBFGZM010000353.1:0-3859 GCA_041586815.1 Marinobacterium sp.
CGAAATCACCAAGAAACTGCGGGAGAAGGGCGTCAACGTACGCTTTGGTATCCATCCGGTTGCCGGGCGCATGCCGGGCCACATGAACGTGCTGCTGGCCGAAGCCAAGGTGCCCTACGATATCGTCTATGAAATGGACGAGATCAACGCGGACTTCTCAAAGGTGGATGTCTCCATCGTGATCGGTGCCAATGACATCGTCAATCCGGCGGCGCAGGAAGTACCGGACAGCCCGATCGCCGGCATGCCGGTGCTGGAACCCTGGAAAGGCCGGACCACCATTGTGCTCAAGCGTGGCATGGCGACCGGCTATGCCGGCGTGGACAACCCGCTGTTCTACAAGGAGAACACGCGCATGCTGTTCGGCGATGCCAAGGCCAGTGTGGACGGTATCCTGAAGTTTCTTAGCGCCTGATCCTGATTGGCAAGCACAAAAAAGGGCAACCGGCGATACGCCGGTTGCCCTTTTTTACATCTGCAACTGCCTATATCTCCATAGCTGCGGACACTTTGTCCGGCGCCACAAAGGACAACACCTCATCCGAGGTCAGGTAGCGCCACTGCCCGGCATCCACATCCAGTTGAACGCTACCGATGCGTTCACGATGCAGGGATAGCACCCGGTTGCCCACTGCGGCAAACATGCGCTTCACCTGGTGGAACCTGCCTTCGGTGATTGTCAGCAGCACTTCCTTCGGGTTCACCACCTCGAGCACTGCAGGCCGGGTCAACTTCTGTTCGCCTTGCAACTGCACGCCATCGGCGAACCTTTGGGCAACATCATCGGCAATGGGGTAGCTCAGCTCCACGCGGTACACCTTGCAGCAGGCCTTGTCTGGCCGGATGATCTCGAACGACCAGCGCCCGTCATCGGTCACCAGAACCAGCCCCGTGGTATCGGCATCCAGGCGCCCGGCAATATGCAGCTCTGAGGCGTTGTCGACGTTGATATGCTTGAAGACGGACGGGTAGGCGCCGTCCACATTGGAGCACAGGGTCGCCGCAGGCTTGTGCAGCAGAATGTAGCGAAAAGCTCGTGCTGTGAGGCGAAGCCCCCTGAACATGACCCTGTTGTTCTCATGTACCTGGGTGGCGGTATCGACAACCACAGCACCATTCACGTTCACCTCGCCACGGTTGATGGCCAGGGTGGCTTCGCTTCGGCTCAGGGCGGTGCTTTTGCAAACAAATTTGTCCAGGCGCATAACGGGCAACACTGCGGGCAGGGGTGAGTATTATCCGGGCATGGGGGGTAGAAGCAAGAGCACAGGCTCACACATACAGTCGCTGCGACGGATCAGGTGAGAATCGCCAGAATACCTTATGGGTGGCCCCATACCCGGTTGGCGGGCCTTCAGTTCAAGATCGCTCCCTTCCAAGAAGCAACTCCATCTCGTTCGCGAACGCAATGTATTCATCATGGTCTTGCCCGAGTTCCGCTTCGGCTTTATCGAAAGCGGCTTTCATCTTGAACAGTTCGTCCGGCGAAAACAGGCGCTCCGCCATGGGGAAAACCATCTCATCCTCCTTCCAGATATGGTTCGGGTAGAGTTGAAGAATGCCACCTATTGCCTGGCGAAGATTCGCCGGAGCATCGGGATCAGCGCTGGCATAGGCATCAGCCGCCTTTTCGAGCGCCGCTACAAGCTCGCGGCCTTTCGTGTGCTCCGCTCTCAGTGCTGCCAGGGGACAGCCGGTTTTCGGCACCCCCTTGGACTCCATGGCCGGAAACAATACGGCTTCCTCCTTCGCATGGTGGCACTTGTCCGCGAAGTTGCGCATGAACAGCACAACCTTTCGAAACAGCCCGACTTCGATCGTCTTGCCCTGCTCAAGATCCGCGTCAATAACACTCAAGGCATGGACGACTTTCAAGATGTATTTGTGTTCATGCGTAAGAATTTGGATGGGATTATCGGTAGCCATGCTTGCTGATCCTCCTGCCTGGCGCGCCGGCCTCTTCAGCCTGGCTGCCTGATGCCTGAATGAGCTGTCAGAGGTAAGGGCTCAACAGCTGACTGCCCCTGTCCCTGCTGCCGCTTTGAGCGTGCCTGCAGTCAGGAACCACGAAAGCGGGTCTCGAGCCTTCACGCTTGTTTGGCAGCCAACTCAGAAAACCGCAGGCTTTCGGCTCCATTACCCAATGATGAGTGTAGGTCACCGGGTAAGATCATTCCGGGCGGGTTAGTGCAAGGTGTGACAGAGGCGCGGGCCCGCACAGGCGTATGAGGGCTGTCGTCTGCCGGTTGCTACCGCTGGTGCGTATCCAGCGTGCCCGCTGCCGGGCAGTGCGAGCCCGGTTGGTGCAGCCGTTGGCTTGATCAGGGCAAGCCGGGCGCTGCGGATTGGGCCCCCCACTGCCGGCTACCGGCCGGTGCGCGGTATCTCTGCCATTTTCACCGTGATTCAAGGCGTGATGGCCTGCCATTTGCTGCTCTTGAGCAGGCGACACAGGGAGCCTGGCGCCTTGGCTGTGACCGTCATAATGCTGGCGTGTCTGGTGATTGATAATCAAACCTCAACGCACCGAGTCTGTTTGGGTACAATGTGCGCCCTCGGTGCCCGGGATTTGAATACTAACAGGAGCTTGGAATGACTTTTAATCTGACAATGATGCCGACGACTCTGGATGCGGGGCATCTTGGCCTCGCCGTGCTGGCGCTGATTTTACTGGTTATGTGGCTGGCCAAGGGCACTCGAACCGCCACCGTCGACTCCGCTGCCGGACAGGCGGCACCTGCACCCGAGGTCGCGCCCAAGGCTGCGAGTGCGCCTGAACCCAAAGCGTCGAACAAGCCCGCGCCCCAGGCGGCAGCCCAGCTGAAGGAAATCACCCCGGATACCGCGCTGCAGCTGTTGTCCCTGCTGCAACAGGAGGCGCGCTTTGTCGATTTCGTGCGCGAAGACCTGGGCAGCTTTTCCGATGCGGATATTGGTGCGGCGGCGCGGGTGGTGCATGAAGGCAGCCAGAAGGCGCTGAGCAGCTATTTCACGCTGGAGCCGGTGCGCAGCGAAGACGAAGAAAGCCGCGTCACCCTGGCCGAAGGCTTTAATGCCCAGGAAGTGCGCCTGACCGGCAACGTGGTGGGTACGGCGCCCTTTACCGGTACCCTGGTGCACCGGGGCTGGAAAGTGACCGAGGTCAAGCTGCCCAAGCTCGCTTCTGGCCACGATACCCGCGTGATCGCCCCGGCCGAGGTGGAGCTATGAGCACCGAACAGAACAGCAGTGCCAGCCGTTATGCCGTGGGCATTGATCTGGGTACCACCCACTGTGTGCTGTCCTACGTTGATCTGCAGGCGGCAGAGGCCCGGCCCGATGCTGACCCGCAGCTGGAAGTGATGCCGATCCCGCAGCTTACCGCGCCCGGCACCATCGATGAAAAGTGGCAGCTGCCGTCCTTCCTCTATCAGGCCCATGAATCGGAGCTGGGTACGGAGGAGATCGCGCTGCCCTGGCCGCAGGCGCCGGTGATTGTCGGTACGCTGGCGCGGGATCTGGGCAGCAAGACCCCGATCCGCCTGGTATCCAGCGCCAAGAGCTGGCTGTGCCACGGTGATGTGGATCGTCACTCTGCCTTTTTGCCGCTCAACAGCCCGCAGGAGGTGCCCCGCGTATCGCCGCTGGATGCTACTGGCCTCTACCTTGAACACATGCGCGAAGCCTGGGATTACTGGTACCCCGATACCCCGCTGAGCGAGCAGGATGTCACCCTTACGGTGCCGGCGTCCTTCGACCCCGCCGCACGGGAGCTTACCGCCAAAGCCGCCAGCCAGGTCGGCTTTCGCCAGCTGACGCTGCTGGAAGAACCGCAGGCCGCCGTGTACAGCTGGATCGAAGCCAGCAAGGGCGCCTGGCG
>JBFGZM010000354.1:0-3849 GCA_041586815.1 Marinobacterium sp.
CGCGTCAAGGAAACCGAGCGGACCGTGACAGTCAAAGGTCTCTCGGAGCGGGAATATCCGGCCGATATCGTGCTCTGGCCGATCCAGTTCAGCGTCGTGGACAATGACCTCAGCACCCTCTACCGGCGCCAGCAGCAGCACGCGGAGCAAATTCGCGCGTTTCTGCTGCTGCATGGTATCGAGCCCGGTGAAATCAGCCTGTCCGCCCCGGCAGTGATCGACAAGCAGGTACAACAGTACGGCGATAGCAACTACAGTCAGCGTTTCAGTGCGACCCAAACGGTCACCGTCTACTCTAGTCGTGTCGATCAGGTACGCCCGGTGATGCAGGATCTGGCGGAGCTGGGGCAGAACGGTATCACCCTGACAGGGGATCAGTACGGCAACAGCACCGAGTATCTGTTTCATCGCCTCAATGAGGTCAAGCCCGGCATGGTGGAAGAAGCCACCCGCGAAGCCCGCGCGGTAGCCGAAAAATTCGCCGCCGATTCAAACAGCCGCCTTGGCAAGATTCGCTCGGCGCAGCAGGGCCAGTTCTCGATCTCGGACCGCGATCGCAATAACCCCCACATCAAGAAACTGCGAGTCGTCACCACCGTCGAGTACTACCTGTCCGACTGAGTGCTGACCTGCAGCCCGGACAGCGACTCTTGAGCCTGCATCCTGGCTTCTGCAGGGTTATTTCCACCTAACAGCCATAGTACGTTCCCGGAACCTTGGGGGCTCTGCCTGCCGACATGAAAAAACTCTACCTGCGAACTTAAAAAACATTGGTTTTTTTGTTACGGATTGGTCATATTCGGCATTCAAATCATGCGTTTTTTACGCCACCGCAGGCCGCAGTCGTTCAGGCCACTATTCAAAAATATGCCCGGGGAACCGATTGAATGAAGAGCAGATCTTCTACGTTCAGGACACTTGTAACCAGCCTGCTGTTCGGGGCGTCGGTGCAGGCAGCGGCGCAGCAGGAGCTGCATGTATACAACTGGTCCGACTATATCGCCGAGGACACCATCGAGCGTTTCCAGCAGGAAAGCGGCATCAAGGTGCTTTACGACGTGTACGACTCCAACGAGGTGCTGGAAGCCAAGCTGCTGGCCGGTCATAGCGGCTACGACCTGGTCTTTCCCACGGCACGCCCCTTCGCTGACCGTCAGATCACGGCGGGCATCTTTCAGCCACTGGACAAGGCCAAGCTTGGCAATTACGCCAACCTGGATCCGGTGATCCTGGGATCCCTGGCCGATATCGACACCGATAACGCCCACCTCGCGCCTTACATGTGGGGCACCACGGGTCTTGGCATCAATATCACCAAGGTGCGTGAAATACTGGGTGCCGATACCCCCCTGGACAGCTGGAGCCTGGTGTTTGACCCCGCCGTGACGGCCAAACTGGCCAGCTGCGGCATCTCCCTGATGGACGATCCCACCGAAGTGCTGGTGGCCGCCCGGGCCTATATCGGCCAGGCACCGAACGACTACGGCAATACGGCACTGGATGAAGCCGCCAGCGTACTGACTGCCGTACGGCCGAATATCCGCTACTACCACAGCTCTCAGTACATCAACGACCTGGCCAACGGCGACCTCTGCGTTGCTCATGGCTACAGCGGCGACGTGCTGCAAGCCAAGGCACGGGCTGAAGAAGCTGGCAATGGCGTCGAGATTGCCTACCTGGTACCACGTGAAGGTGCCGTGGTCTGGACTGATGTCATGGCAATTCCGGCCGACGCCCCCAACAGCGAGGCGGCGCACCGCTTTGTCGACTTCCTGCTGCGCCCGGATGTCATCGCCCCGATCAGCAATTACGTGGCCTACGCCAACGCCAATGCCGCGGCGACGGATCTGGTGGACGAGGCAGTACGCCAGGATCCCGGCATCTACCCCCCCCAGACGACCCGCGAGCGCTTCATCACGCTGAAGACCCCCAGCAACCGGGAAACCAAGGCGATCAACCGCCTCTGGACGCGTATAAAAACCGGCCAGTAAGGCCAGTCCCCAGCCTCGACAATGCCCCCGCGGGGGCATTTCTGATTCAGGAACCTGATGGCGGCAATGACACCAACTTCTCCGACCCCCGGCACCGCACAGAGTGCCCCCACGACGCCCTCGGTACGGCTGGAGGGCATCACCAAGTCCTTCGGCAACACCTACGCGGTGAACAATGTCAGCCTGGATATTCAGCCGGGCGAATTTTTTTCACTGCTGGGTCCCTCCGGCTGTGGCAAAACTACCCTGCTGCGCATGCTGGCCGGTTTCGAATCTCCGGATCGCGGGCGTATCCTGATTGATGGTCAGGACATGACCCGGGTGCCGCCCTACGAACGGCCGATCAACATGATGTTCCAGTCCTATGCCCTCTTCCCCCATATGAGTGTGGCGGACAACATTGCCTTCGGCCTCAAGCAAACAACCATGGCCCGAACCGGGCGCAACGCGCGGGTACGGGAAATGATGGACCTGGTGCAAATCAGCCCACTGGCGCTGCGCAAGCCGCATCAGTTGTCCGGCGGCCAGCGCCAACGGGTGGCCCTGGCACGCGCGCTGGCACGCCACCCCAGCATCCTGCTACTGGATGAACCCCTGGGCGCGCTGGACAAGAAACTGCGGGAAAAGACCCAGTTTGAGCTGGTGAATATCCAGGAACGCCTGGGTACCACCTTTGTCGTGGTCACCCACGACCAGGAGGAAGCCATGACCATGTCGTCACGCATCGCCCTGATGCGCGACGGCCAGATCGAACAGCTGGATGTACCGAGGCGTCTGTATGAGTTCCCCGCAACCCGCTATGCCGCTTCCTTTATCGGCTCGATCAACCTGTTCGACGCCCGGGTCCTGCGCCAGAGCGGCGATGAAGTCACCCTGGCCTGCGACGCTGCAGGCGCCGAATTCCAAGTACGCAGCAGCGAAAAAATGCTGCCCGGCATGGTACTGACGCTGGCCGTACGGCCTGAGAAGATCCGGCTGCTGCCCCCTGCCGAGCAAAATACTGCTGAACAGCCCCCCAATCGGCTACGCGGCCGCATCAAGGAGATCGCCTACCTGGGTGGGGTGTCGATCTACCATGCCGAGCTGCCCTGCGGCAAACGCGTGCAGTTTACCCAGTCCAATGTACAGGCGCTGGCAGAGCAGCCGCTGAGCTGGGAGCAGGATGTCGTTCTTGGCTGGCAGCCTGACAGCTGTTCGGTACTGACCGAATGAGCCTCCCGGCCCTGCGCCCGAAATCGGGGCGACGCCTGATTATCGGCCTGCCCTGGCTCTGGCTTGGCCTGTTCTTTGCGCTGCCGTTTCTGTTCGTGCTCAAGCTGAGCCTGTCCGAGTCAGTGCTGGCACAGCCGCCCTATCTCGACCTGCTGCGCGAGTTCAGCGATGGCGTGCTGGTGCTGGCGATTAACCTGGGCAACTATCAGTTGCTGCTGGAGGACAGTCTTTACCTCAAGGCGCTGACCAGCTCGCTGCAGATCGCCGCCGTCTCGACCCTGCTGACCCTGCTGCTTGGCTACCCCATGGCCTATGCCATTGCCCGGGCGCCGCGACACTGGCGCCTGCCGCTGATGATGCTGATCATCCTGCCCTTCTGGACCTCATTCCTGATCCGGGTATATGCCTGGATCGGCATTCTGAAGAACAATGGCCTGATCAACCAGCTTCTCATGGGGCTCGGCCTGATCGACAGTCCGCTGGAAATCCTGCATACCCCGGTGGCCGTATATATCGGCATTGTGTACAGCTACCTGCCCTTCATGGTGCTGCCGCTCTATGCCACTCTGATCCGGCTGGATCTGACACTGCTCGAAGCCGCAGCGGATCTTGGCTGCCGCCCCTGGAAGCAGTTCCTGCGCATCAC
>JBFGZM010000355.1:0-3809 GCA_041586815.1 Marinobacterium sp.
CACAAAACAAATTCATTATTTTTATAGATTGAATTCCAAACAGGAATACATAAACGTACGACCCGGCAGGCACCGGTGTAAGTTTCAATAACTCACAGGATCGATCCCACGAGTGTTGAAAACGCGGCAAGCACCGCCACACCTGACATGCGGGGCTAACGGCCTACTTCAGGCAAAAGCTCGTTTTCAATAGCTCGTGGGATTCAGCCGTCAGGCAGACGGGCAGACTAATGAATAAAGGGAAGCTATACCTCCTTCAATCCATAGGCCTCATTGAACGCTGATCTCACCAGGGTCACGCGAGCACCTGCAGACCCGCCTCAGCGGCAGGCCGACGACAACGTCACACGTCGGTACAGAGCGGACGCAAGACAGGGGGGCTGCACAAAAAACGCTTACCCTCCCTGCCCGGAACAAGCTGATCATTACGCTGTTCTCCCAAAATTTTTTTCCAGGTAGGCCTCTACCGCAGCCATTTCATGCTTGAGGGCAAGCAAAATGTCACTTTGGCTCTGAATCCCGACCTGTTCCAGTTGAGCACACAGGTCGCCCAGGCGTTCGGCCCCCACCGCATAGGCTGATGATTTGAGCTTGTGTGCGCACATCCTGAGCCGTTCCGGCTGCTGGTTTTCGACGGCCTTGACCAGATCGGCCCCAATCGTTTCTGCCTGAAGCTGAAAGTCGTGCAGAAACTCATGAATGATGTCAGTCTCATGTCCAACCAGACGTGCCAGAGTTTCAATATCAATCGGCTGATTGCCATTGCGCAACGCAGACTCCGCTACGTTCGACCCCGCCGCCCCAGCGGGCCCAGGCGGGATCGGCTGCCACTTGCCCAGCATGGTTTTGATCTCATCCAGCCTGGCGGGCTTGGTAAGGTAATCATCCATGCCAGCATCAAGGCAACGCTGCCGTTCACTCGGGCGATTGTCAGCCGTCAGTGCAATAATGGGTATGCGCATGCCCGGCGACTCCTGAGCACGAATCATACTGCTCAACTGATAACCGTCCATCTCGGGCATATTGATGTCCGTCATCAGCAACGCATAATTTCCCTGCTGCCAGTACGCTAAAGCGGTACGACCATCCGGCGCGATATCGGCCGCAAAACCTAACAGATTCAACTGGCGCTGGATGACTTTCTGGTTGGTCTGGTTGTCCTCCGCCACCAGGATCAGTCGCCCCTCTTGTCGCGCCTGATCACGTGCGAGAGGCGCAGCCATGGGTGCCCGAGAAGGAAGTATCTGCAATTCGTCGCTCGAGCCCCAGCCCATGGCCATCGCGATGGCATCGTAGAAATGAGCACGGGGCAAGGCATTTCCGTCCACGGCAACGAAGCCCTCCTCAGACCAGCCGGGCAGCTGGCATGGCCCCTGCTCAATCAACACGACCCGGATATCATATGCCGGCCAGTCCGCCACTGCGGCCTGGACCTGCTGGGCACTGATGAGCGTCGTACGGGTATCCACTACCCATACCCAGGCGCCGCTGCCAGAGGCCGGACAATGGCTTTCCCCAATGGCTTCCAGGCCGCCTGCCTGTGTCACGACCGCGCCGGCATGCTCCAGATAGCAGGGCCAGATCTCACAGGAGCCCAGTACCAGACAGGACAGACCTTGTAGCCGCCGATTGTCCGTGTCGCCGGGCGCCGCCCCAGGCTCCACTGAAAACGGTATGCACAGGGTGAATGTGCTGCCTTCTCCGACGCGGCTCTGGACGGAGATAGCACCGTCCATCAATTCAACCAGCTCACGCACAATCGTCAGCCCAAGGCCGGTACCACCGAACTGGCGCGTGGTGGACGCATCTGCCTGCATAAAAGGCGAGAACAGGCGAGCCTGAGCCTCCTGATCCATACCGATACCGTTGTCGATCACGCCAAACGCGATGACGGTCTGTCCGTTTTCGGTGCCAGCCTGTTGCACACGCAACTCCACATGGCCAGAACTGCCTTTTTTGCCGGAGAACTTGATCGCATTGTTGACCAGATTGATCAGTATCTGGCGCAGTCGCAGGGCATCCCCCATCACCTGACTGGGCAGTAACGGGTCGACAAACAGCATCAGGGTAATTTCTTCGCGCAATGCAAAGCGGTGCAACAGCTGACAGACCTTTTCTGCCACCTTTTCCACCGACAAGGGAACGCACTCCAGCGACAGCTTGCCGGCTTCAATTTTCGAGAAGTCCAGAATGTCGTTAATAATGCCCAGCAGGGACAGCGCCGACTCCTGCGCCAGCTCTACGGGTTCAACCTGATGACTCAGCAGACTTCCCTGCTGCAATACATCGAGCATGCCGATGACACCATTCATGGGTGTTCGGATTTCATGGCTCATGGCCGCTAGGAAGGCTGACTTGGCGTGATTGGCACTCTCTGCTTCAGTCTTGGCCAGCGCCAGCCGTTCGTTGGCTTCCTGCAGCGCCTGAGTTTTGGACTCGACTCGCCTTGCAAGCTGCTGGCGCTCGCGCTCAATGGCCTGATTGGCAGTCTGAAGCTTTGCAGACAGGCTCTGCAGCTGTGAAAGAGTCTGTTCACGTTCCGTAATGTCATGAACCGCCACAACGGCTCCCAGGAGGGAGCCACGCTCATCCTTCAGCGGCCCTCCCCGGTACATGACCTGCCGCCGGGACTTGTCACGCCCCATGATGACTACTGCCTGGTTATCGACCCGCTCCCCGCTCAGCGCCCGTGTCAGAGGGCGCTGCTGTGCCGGCAGGAGTGCTTCCCCATCGGCGGCCAGGAGGCGGTAGGTCTCGTTCAACTCGCCAAACGGCTTGCCCGCAGTCGCGCCGTGCCAGCTGCGCGCCGCCCGATTCATAAAGTTAATCGAACCGCTGGCATCGCATGCCACAACCCCCTCAGCCAGATTGTCGAGCAGCAGCGCATTCCAGCGCTGCTGCTGCCTGAGAGCCGTTGTCCGGCGCTCGACGCGCATCTCCAGCTCCGCATTAATGGCATTTAGCTGCTCTGTTTTGCATTTCAGTTCTGCCTCGGCCTGCTTCAGCACAGTAATGTCCTGGCTGGCGCCCTGCATACTGGCGATACGCCCTTCTCGATGGATAAAACCGGCGCGTACCAGCACGTGCCGTACCTCACCCGTATCACGGCGAACGATCCGATGTTCCAGTCCCACAACCCTGTCACGGCTTTCGCTTTCGGCTTGCAACCGGTGCAGGACCTCGCGCACCTGCCCGAGATCATCAGGATGACTGAACAGCATCACTGCAGACTCGGCATCGAGCCGGTAGCCCCCTTCACGCTCGGCGCTGGTGCCATACAGTGAATAGAAACGGTCATTGAGGATGAAGGCATTCTGCTCAAGATCCAGCTCCCAGTAGACCATTTCGGAGATATCCAGTGCGTATTCCAGTAGCTGCTGGTTCTGCTTCAGGGCCCGCTCCACGCTTGTACGTGCCGCAAGTTCCCGTTCCAGATCAGCGGTGCGCACCCTGACCAGCCTGGCAAAGCCAATGTTACGTGCGGCGGCATTGAGAGTGGCGCCGACAACCATTAACGCAGCAAAGACCTGAAAGACGAGATAGGCCTTTTCGCTGCTGGTCTTGCCTGGATACCAGTGGGGCTCTGAGGACTGAATTTCCATGTGCCAGGCCCGGTCGGCAAAATCCGCGGTATGGCTCCATACGGCGCTTGACGGGACGCCGCCCGGCGCAGCCAGTGTTCCGCCCACCCGAAAGGGCATGTCGGCGCGGGTGATATCCGTCACGAGATAGCTCAGCTGCTTCGCTTGCATTGCCTTCTGTACAGACGCCATTAACTGATTCAGATCGAACACGCCGACGACAAAGCC
>JBFGZM010000356.1:0-3805 GCA_041586815.1 Marinobacterium sp.
CCAAAACGCAGCACCGGTGTGGCGTGGCCGGCGGCGCGACGCACCAGCGCATTGAGGCGCGCCATCAGCTCTTCCATGTGAAATGGCTTCACCAGATAGTCGTCCGCCCCGGCTTCGAGCCCCTCGACCTTGTCCTGCCAGTCGCCCCGGGCGGTGAGAATCAGCACCGGAAACAGTTTCTGCTCGGCGCGCCAGCGGCGAATCACTTCAACGCCGGACAATTTGGGCAGCCCCAGATCCACCACCGCCAGATCGTAGGGATACTCCGTGCCCATGTAGGCGGCATCCTCACCGTCAGCACTTTCTTCCACCGTATAGCCGCGACTCTCCAGCGCCGCTTTCAACTGGCGACGCAAATCCTTGTCATCTTCGACGATCAGTACTTTCATCCGTCGTTACCCCTGGCATTGATAATCTGTCCCGACTGGGCATCCACCAGCACATCCCGCACCCGCCCGGCATTCACCAGACGGATACGATAGGCCGGACGCCCCTGAAACTCGGTTTCGGTCGCCTTGACCACCTGACCCTTGTACTGACGGCGAACCAGCTCCACCGCCTGTTGCACGCTGAATCCCAGCTCCGCCATCTGCAGAAGCTGCGGCCTGGCCTTATGTTCAGCCCAGGAAAGCGGGGCCAGCGTGAGGCACAACAGCAGCGCAGACAACATCAAACTGATGCCCGGCAGCCGCCGGAGACTAAAAGTTCGCAACATCAGGGTCAGCTCCTCGTTCTATTCTTGTCTGGCCCTTCAGCCATGCCAGTGCGCAGGTTCCACATCCACCCTGACGCGAATTCGCTTGCCCGGGTGCTCCGCTGTCCGGGTGTGATAAACCCGGCCTCTATAGCGATACTTGACGTGATACCCGGTAACGGTTTCATGATACTCCAGATCCGGTTTTACGGTACAACGGCGTTCGGAAACGGTCTCGTAGTGCGCCTGGGGACGCCCGACCAGCTGGTGTCCCAGGGTAGCCCCGACGGCAACCCCGACAGCCGTACCCAGGTGGTTGTGATGACGACCGTGACCCAGCTCGTGACCCACCACGCCACCGATCACACCGCCGACCACAGCACCACCAATGGCATTGCCCCGGTGATGGCCATCGGCCCGCACACGCACCTGCTCGTTCCAGCAGACTTCCCGTTCAACCCGGATCCGCTCGCGCTGGACAATGGGGTCGACGTCCACCACCCGGGCGTAATCGTAACGGCCATGGTGACGCGATTCGCGCCAGTCGTCGTGATCCCGGGAACCGGCCTGGGCCATGGGTGCCAGCAGCCAGGCGGCGATTAATCCTGTGCATAGTATGCGTGACATTATCTGCCTCCTCAGTTCTCAGGAATGCTTCATTCTGGCATCCACTTTAGTCACCAGCGGCTGAATCCGGCATTAACTCGCAGCCGCCTGTGTCCCCCCGGGATCCGGCGGCAGTACTGCACCGTGCAGCGCTTCTGTTATACTCGCCGTTTCCCAATTACAGGTGTGTCGCCAGCTGCGCTGGCGCGCCGCAGCAGCCGAGGACACAAGGTCATGCCGCAATATCGTTCCAAGACCTCGACAGCCGGTCGCAACATGGCCGGCGCCCGCGCGCTCTGGCGCGCAACCGGGATGAAAGACGAGGATTTCCACAAGCCGATCATCGCCATCGCCAACTCCTTTACCCAGTTCGTCCCCGGCCATGTCCACCTCAAGGACATGGGCCAGCTGGTCGCACGCGAAATCGAAAAGGCCGGCGGCGTCGCCAAGGAATTCAACACCATCGCAGTCGATGATGGCATCGCCATGGGCCACGACGGCATGCTGTACTCCCTGCCGAGCCGCGACATCATCGCCGACTCGGTCGAGTACATGGTCAATGCCCACTGCGCCGATGCACTGGTGTGCATTTCCAACTGCGACAAGATCACCCCGGGAATGCTGATGGCCGCCATGCGCCTCAACATTCCGGTGATTTTCGTTTCCGGCGGCCCGATGGAAGCCGGCAAGACCAAGCTGTCCGAGAACAAACTGGACCTGGTCGATGCCATGGTTATCGCTGCCGATGACAGCGCCTCCGACGAAAAGGTGGCTGAATACGAAAGGTCCGCCTGCCCGACCTGCGGCTCCTGCTCCGGCATGTTCACCGCCAATTCCATGAACTGCCTGACCGAAGCCCTGGGCCTGTCCCTGCCGGGCAACGGTACCGTTCTGGCGACCCATGCCGACCGTGAAGAGCTGTTCCTGCAAGCCGGCCGTACCATTGTTGAGCTGGCCAAACGCTACTACGAGCAGGACGATGAAAGTGCTCTGCCGCGCAGCATCGGCAACTTCAAGGCATTCGAAAACGCCATGACGCTGGACATCGCCATGGGCGGATCCACCAATACTATCCTGCATCTGCTCGCCATCGCCCTTGAAGCGGAAGTGGACTTCACTCTCAAGGATATCGATCGCCTGTCGCACACAGTGCCACAACTGTGCAAGGTGGCGCCGAACACGCCGAAATATCACGTCGAGGACGTTCACCGCGCCGGTGGCATCATGGCCATCCTGGGTGAACTGGACCGCGCCGGCAAGCTGCACAGTGACATCCCCACCGTGCACAGCCCCAGCATGAAGGCCGCGCTGGATCAGTGGGATATCATGCGCAACCCGTCCCCGGCCGTGGTGGAGTTCTTCAAGGCCGGCCCTGCCGGCATCCCGACACAGACCGCATTCAGCCAGGCAACCCGCTGGCCGACCCTGGACGGCGACCGTGAAAACGGCTGCATCCGCTCCATTGAACACGCCTTCTCGCTGGAAGGCGGCCTGGCCGTGCTGTACGGGAATATCGCCGAAGACGGCTGCGTGGTGAAAACCGCCGGCGTCGACGACGATAACCTGGTGTTTGAAGGCCCGGCCCATATCACCGAGTCCCAGGACGAAGCGGTCCGCCACATCCTGGAAGACCGGGTCAAGCCCGGCCACGTTGTGATCGTGCGCTACGAAGGCCCCAAGGGCGGCCCCGGCATGCAGGAAATGCTCTACCCGACGTCCTACCTCAAGTCCAAGGGGCTGGGCAAATCCTGCGCCCTGCTGACCGACGGCCGTTTCTCCGGCGGCACCTCGGGCCTGTCCATCGGACACGTATCGCCTGAAGCCGGTGCCGGCGGCGCCATTGGTCTGGTGGAAAGCGGCGACATCATCCGCATCGATATTCCCAACCGCACCATCGACGTAAAACTGTCGATGGAAGAGCTGTCCCATCGCCGCGGCGTCATGGACAGGAAAGGCAAGGATGCCTGGAAGCCGGCCGAGCCGCGCCCGCGCAAAGTCTCGGCCGCGCTCAAGGCCTACGCCCTGCTGGCCACCAGCGCCGACAAGGGTGCGGTACGCGACCTCTCCAAGCTGGACTAAGTCCAGCAGCGGTACCCGTGACAACCAAAGGCAGCCTCGGCTGCCTTTTTGCATTTCAAGGACAAGGTGATTTGTGATTAGCAAAGCTATCAGCCTGGAGCTGTCAGCTTTAAGCTTACGGCTTAGAGCTTACGGCTTACGGCTTACGGCTGACCAATGACCAATGACGATTTACAAATGACGAATGACCAGTCACCGGTCACCGGTCACACTTTCGCATAACCAATGACTATCAGTATTGGAAATATAGTAGCCAAAACATATCAAATATCTTTCAAGTTCGGTCTTGAATAAGCTCTTGCCAAGAAACGCGATGATAACTATTATCATTACCATTCCGTATCAAGACAGCGCCGGGCCGATCCATGAAAATCTGTATCTGCAAGAATGTCAGCGACCGCCAGATCCGCGAGACCCTCGACCAGG
>JBFGZM010000357.1:0-3804 GCA_041586815.1 Marinobacterium sp.
CCAATCAGCACCAGTACCACCGTGATGATCCAGAAGCGCACGATGACCCGCGGCTCCGGCCAGCCTTTCAGTTCGAAGTGGTGGTGAATCGGTGCCATGCGGAAAATGCGCCGGCCCGTCAGTTTGAACGAGGCCACCTGCAGGATCACCGACACGGTTTCCATCACGAAAACGCCGCCCATGATTACCAGCACCAGCTCCTGGCGCACGATCACCGCCACGGTGCCCAGCGCAGCCCCCAGGGCCAGCGCGCCGACATCGCCCATGAAGACCTGCGCCGGGTAGGTGTTGAACCACAGAAAGCCAAGTCCGGCGCCGACGATGGCACCACAGAAAATGATCAGTTCACCGGCACCGGCGATATAGGGAATGTTCAGGTAGCTGGCGAACTGGCTGTGACCTGTCAGGTAGGCGAAAACCGCCAGGGCTCCGGCGACCATAACGGTCGGCATGATGGCCAGCCCGTCCAGGCCGTCGGTCAGGTTGACGGCATTGGAGCTGCCGACGATGACGAAGTAGGTAAAGACGATAAAGAAGATACCCAGGTCCAGCGCCACTTCCTTGAAAAAGGGCACGATCAGGGTCGTTTCGGCCACGCCGGGGGCGCTTACGTAGAGCGCTATCGCAGCACCAAGCCCCCCCACGGACTGCCAGAAATACTTCCAGCGAGCAGGCAGGCCACGGGAGTTCTTTTCCACCACCTTGCGCCAGTCGTCGACCCAGCCCACTGCGCCGAAAATGAAGGTCACGCCCATCAGGATCCAGACATAGCGGTTGCCCAGATCACTCCACAATAAAGTACTGATGCCGATCGCCAGCAGAATCAAGCCGCCGCCCATGGTCGGGGTGCCGGCCTTGCTGAGGTGGGTCTGGGGGCCGTCATTGCGCACGGACTGGCCGATCTGGCGGTTTTTCAGCAGGTTGATCAGGCGCGGGCCCGCAAACAGCGAGATCGCCAGCGCGGTCAGCACACCGAGAATGCCGCGCAACGTGATGTATTGAAACACAGCAAATCCTTTAAAATACTGTGTCAGAAATTCGGCAAAAATAACCAGCATCTAGTGAAATTCCCCTTGCGTCAGGCCGGATACGACCTGATCCATAGCAGCGCTGCGCGACCCCTTGATCAGCAGGGTCAGCTGCGCATGCGCCAGTGTAGTAAGTGCGCCGGTCAGTTCAGACCGGCTGTCAAAATCCCGACCATCGACGCCACCCTGGGCGCAGTAGGCCGCGATGGCATGGCGGCACAGGGGCCCGGTGGCGTAGAAGTGGTCCAGACCCGCTGCCGCGGCATAGGCGCCGACATCGGCGTGCTGCTGCGCAGTATCCGGACCGAGTTCCGCCATGTCTCCGAGCACCAGGACCCGCTTCCCTGGCAGGCCTGCCAGCACGTCAATAGCCGCTTTCACCGATGCCGGATTGGCGTTGTAGCTGTCATCAATGACCCGGCACCCGGCGACTCCCTGTTTGGGCTTCATGCGCCCGGCAACGGCTTCAAAGCGTTCAAGCCCCTGCACGATCAGGCCCAGTTCCAGCCCGGCGGCAAAAGCCGCCGCCGCCGCCGCCAGAGCATTGGCCACGTTGTGGCGCCCCAGCACCTGCAGCTTCACCGCGGCACTTTGCCCATTGAGCCGCAGTTCAAAGCCATGACAGCCACTGGGCTGCAGGAACAGCCCCTGTGCCGTGACATCCACGTCGCTGCGCTCAATGCCAAAGCTCAGCACCCGACGCTCTTTCAGCTGTTGCAACCAGACAGTCGCATGGGGGTCATCGGCATTGACGATCGCCGTACCGCCGGCATTCAGACCGTTGAAGATCTCCCCCTTGGCCCGCACCACCCCGTCAAGCGAGCCGAAGCCCTCCAGGTGCGCCCCAAAGGCATTGTTCAGTACCGCCACATCGGGCCGTGCCAGCCCCGAAACATAATCGATCTCGCCGGGGCCGCTGGCGCCCATTTCGATCACGGCATACCGGTGCTGCTGCTCAAGTTCAAACAGCGTCAGCGGTACGCCGATGTCGTTGTTCAGATTACCCTTCGTTGCCAGCGTCGGGCCTGCGCCGGCCAGTATGGTAGCAAGCATTTCCTTAACGGTAGTTTTACCGCTACTGCCGGTGACCGCGATCAGTGGCCCGGCAAAAAAGGTGCGATTGTATTGCGCTATGGCGCCAAGCGCGAGTCGTGAATTGGCGACAACAAGCTGCGGCAATTCAAGCGGCAACAGACGCTCCACCACGGCAGCAACAGCGCCCTGCGCCTGCGCCCTGGCAACAAAGTCGTGGGCATCGAAATTCTCGCCCCGCAGCGCCACGAACAGGTCACCTGGCTGAATCCGGCGGGTGTCGGTGCTGACCCGAGCCACACGAACGTCTGTGCCATCGGCACCTTCAAGCCGTGCGTCCAGCACCGGCACCAGTTCGCCAAGACTGAAATCCCCGATCATGACAGCGCCCTCTGATTGCGTGCCGCCAGCGCCTGTTGTGCAACCTGCTGGTCGCTGAACGGGCGGCGCTGGCCATTAATTTCCTGATAGTCCTCATGCCCCTTGCCGGCGATCAGCACGATATCTCCCGCAGCAGCCCGGCCCAGGGTCTGGCTGATCGCCCGGGCACGGTCCGGCTCAACGCTGCAGGGCCGTGCATTGTCGACGCCGCCCTGAATCATCGCGATAATGGCCTCTGGCGCTTCGGTGCGCGGGTTGTCACTGGTAATCACCACCTGATCCGCCAAAGCAGAAGCGATAGCGCCCATTTGCGCACGCTTGCCGGTATCGCGGTCTCCACCACAGCCAAACAGGCACCAGAGCTGACCCTCTGCATGCTCGGCCAGAGCCTGCAGTGCCTTTTCCAGCGCATCCGGTGTATGGGCGTAATCGATAACCACCAGCGGCAGATCGCCACCGCCGAAGCATTCCATGCGGCCACACACCGGAGTCAGACCATTGAGTCCCTGCTGCAACTGCACGCGATCAAGCCCCGCCAGCTGCAGCACCGCGGCACTGAGCAGCAGGTTGCTGAGATTGAAGTGGCCCAGCAGACGGTTCTGTACAGCCATATCGCCCAGGCCCGTATGCAGCTGCAACTGCATGCCGCTGCTGTTGAGCTCGTAACTGACAGGATAGAGATCGGCGTCATCCGCAGTACCGAATGCCAGCACCTGGCGGGCATCCGGGTAGGATCTTGCAAGCAGATCCCGGCCGAAAGAGTCATCGGCATTGATGGCCAGCAAGGGTACCTGCATGGACTCCAGCAGGCGCGCCTTGGCCGCACCATAGGCCTCCATGGAACCGTGATAGTCCAGGTGATCCCGACTGAGATTGCTGAAGGCCGCGATATCGAAGGCCACACCCTCGACACGCCCCTGTTCCAGTGCATGGGATGACACCTCCATCACCACGCCATCTGCGCCCTGGCGGCGAAACTCGGCCAGCAGGCGCTGCAATGCAACAGGATCCGGCGTGGTATGGCTGGCCGGAACCAGGGCGTCGACAAAACCATTGCCCACGGTGCCAATCATTGCGGTGCGCCGCCCGGCAAGATTCAGTGCCTGGGCAATGTAGTGCGCACAGGAGGTCTTGCCGTTGGTACCAGTCACGCCGATCACCTGCATGGCGCGGCTCGGCTCACCGTAAAACAGGGACGCCAGCGGGCCGATACGCCACACCAGCTGCGGCACGGCCAGTACCGGCACACCGAAATCCGTATCTGCAAGTTCCGCTCGCTCGGACGCATCGACCAGCACCGCGACAGCACCGCGCGCGACAGCGGCCGGGATAAAATCCAGCCCCCGGTGCGCCAGCCCCGCCC
>JBFGZM010000358.1:0-3797 GCA_041586815.1 Marinobacterium sp.
ACGCCGATGCAGATTTCCGAGATGGCCGCCGATGGTACCGTGGATTTCGCCATTGCCACCGAGGCCATGTCCCACTTCAGTGATCTGATCATGATGCCTTGCTACCGCTGGAACCGCTCGGTGGTGGTGCCCAGGGATCATCCGCTGTGTCAGCTTTCCCGGCTGACACTCAAGGATTTGGCAGCCTATCCGCTGGTAACCTATGTGTTCGGTTTTACGGGGCGCTCCAAGCTTGACGATGCCTTCGTGCGCGAGGGGTTGACCCCCAAGGTGATTTTCACGGCGGTGGATTCCGATGTCATCAAGACCTATGTGCGCCTCAAGCTGGGCGTTGGCATTATTGCCACCATGGCCTACGAGCCGGATATCGACAGCGATCTGGTGGCACTGGATGCCAGTCATTTGTTCGAACCGTCGACTACCCGTATTGGCTTTCGCAAAGGGACCTTCCTGCGGGGCTACATGTACTATTTCATTCAGAAATTTGCCCCCCATCTGACCGAGGATGTGGTACGCCAGGTACAGGCCTGCTCGAGTCGGGCCGAGATTGACGCCATCTTTGCAGGCCAGGTGCTGCCGGAGATGTAACCTTGCGCGCCAGCCAGCCTGGGGGTAGATTGACGGGCGATGTTGTCGCCCGTCAATAACGCCAAGGAGACTGATGTGGAGCTGGCCTGTCTTGATCTGGAAGGTGTGCTGATCCCGGAAATCTGGATCGCATTTGCAGAAGAAACGGGCATCGATGCCCTTAAAGCGACCACCCGGGATATTCCCGACTACGATGTGTTGATGCGCCAGCGCCTGCGTATCCTTGATGAGCATGGCCTCACACTGCCGCAAATACAGCACACCATCAGCCGCCTCGAGCCGCTGGACGGCGCGCGGGAATTTATCGACTGGCTGCGCGAACGTTTTCAGGTAGTGATACTCTCCGATACCTTCTATGAGTTTGCCGCCCCCTTGATGCAGCAGCTGGGGTACCCGACTCTGCTGTGTCACCGGCTGGAATCCGACGAGCAGGGCCGGATCACCGGTTACCGGCTGCGCCAGCGCGACCCCAAACGGCAGTCTGTACGGGCGTTCCAGCTGCTCAACTACCGCGTGATCGCTGCCGGCGATTCCTACAACGACACCACCATGCTGACCCAGGCGGAAGCCGGCATCCTGTTCCATGCTCCGCAGAATGTAATCGCCGAATTCCCGCAGTTTCCGGCGGTGCAGACCTTTGCGGATCTCAAGCGCGAATTTGTCCAGGCCAGCGAGCGGGAGCTGACCCTGTAGTTTCGTTGCTGGTTGCGCTTGAAATCTTTGCAGGCACCAGACCCGTTGGTTCCAAGATTGATGAGCTAGACTTAGCGGGCCGCTTCGGTGAATGACAGGCATTGTATCGCCTGGCATGAACATCGGGTCGGTGAGGAGATCGAGCTGTACTCCAACGTGGGATTCCTTGCAGTGCAGGATGTCAGGGAGGGTGGTAGTTCGCTGCAGGGGGTTGGTTTCGGCCACGGCGACTTGTCAGTGGCAGCGAAAACAGCTCTGTCTGACTCCCGTACGGAGGTGGAGCAAACCGGTTGTGCAGGCGTGTGCCGGTGGCAGGGCGGAGGTAAGCGCCATGCACTATCTAGCGTCCATTCTGGTTCTTCTCGTAATGTGTTTCTCGATACCGGTTGATGTTCAGGCAGTACCCCTGCGCGCTGAGGGTGCTGTTCATTCCTCGCCGCCGCCATCTTACGCGCCGGACCGGATTTTGGTCAGGTTCAAGCCTGGCCATGCAGCATCCGATGTGGCTTCGTTTGCCCGCCAAAAAGGTGATCAGTATCTGCGATCAATTCCGGGGCTTGGTGTGCACGTGCTGCAGGTGCCTGCGGGTACGGTGCTGGAGCGGGTCGCAGTCTATCAGCGCAACCCGAATGTGCTTTATGCTCAGGCTGACGCCTACCGGATCCTGACGATTCCTAACGAAGGGCAGGATCCGCCGGGCGGCGCCATAAACGACTACTTTGCCGAACAGTGGGCGCTCAACAATACCGGGCAGGCTCATACCTATCCAGATCCGATTCTTGGGGCCGTACAAGTGACAGGGTCACAGGATGCGGATATTGACGCTCCCGAAGCCTGGGACCTTTATCAGGGTAACCCTGCGGTCAAAATCGCTATTCTAGATACCGGTGTTGATTGCCGGGATGCAGTGACAAACCCTCAGGGAAGTCTTGAGTTCGACACCGAGACGGGCAAGTGCATTGAGCAGATAAGTTTTGTCGGGCAGTACAGCCCCACAGCGCTGGATGCGGTCGGGCATGGTAGCCACGTGGCGGGGATTGCCGCAGCCCAAACCGATAATGATATTGGTATTGCCGGCGTTGGCTGGCACAGTTCCGTCGGGAGTCTGAAGACCTGCTTCGAATATCGATATTATCCCTATCCCGGTATTGATTATTTCGTCATCGTCGGTGTTTGTCCCGTGTCGGCGTCAGCCGAAGCGATCACCTATGCCGCGGATCAGGGCTACCACGTCATCAACATGAGTTATGCCAGTGATCTGGTCGATGCCAATGGGGAGCCGGCCGGTATCGGTGGCGCCAATCCGGCAGAGGCCAGTGCTGTCGCTTATGCCTGGTCAAAAGGCGCGGTACTGGTCGCTGCCGCCGGAAACGGTAATGATACCGCCCTGGTTTATCCCGCCGCCTACCCGGAGGTGGTTGCTGTCGGCGCCACGGACCGTTACGACGATCGAGCGTCGTTCTCTACGTTCGGCAATAACTGGGTTTCGTTGCTGGCGCCTGGCGATAATATTATTTCCACCATCCAGAACGATCTCTGTATTTTCTATGCTGAAATACTCGGACTTTTTTTTGATCCCGACAATGATGCCTGTCTCGACTGGTTTTCAGGGACCTCGATGGCCAGCCCTCATGTGGCGGGCGCTGCAGCCCTGGTCTGGGGTTACCTGTTCGAACCCCAGTTAAGCGATCCGCAGTTTTGCAGCGATGCGCAAGGAATCGACTGCAATCAGGTCGTGCGCACCATGCTCGAAGGTGGCGCGGATACCACCGGAGCGCTGGGGCAAAACATGCTGGCCTGGTCGCAACACGGCCGCTTGAATCTTTACGGCGCACTGACCGCAGTGGCCGAGCCACCGCCGCCACCGCCGCCACCGCCGGCAGAGGGGCCAATGGCGGGCTTCAGTTATGCCTGTAACAGGCAGCAATGTGACTTCAGCAATCTGTCCGCAGGAACTGGAGCGCTCGCCTTTGAATGGGATTTTGGGGATGGGGACAGCTCAGCTGGAGAAAGCCCGACTCACAGTTACGAATCGCCCGGCGTGTATGTGGTCGTATTAACAGTCAGTGATCCGTCCTCGAATACCGATATGATCAGTTTGTCGGTTGAGGCAAAGCGCCGGGGCAAAACCAGCGGGACCACAGCCGGTGCACCCGACCCTGGTAGTGACTGCACCGACGCCGATGGAGACGGCGTCTGTGTTGAAGATGGTGATTGTGACGATGCTAATCCTGACATCTATTCGGGCTTTAATGAAAAAGGGCGCCGTCGAAACGATGGCCTGGACAACGACTGTAATGGCGTAGTCGATGGCTAGGCTGTAGCGGGGGCGTACGATGTTTGCCGAGCCGTCGGTGGTAGCCGAGTATGGGGAGACGGCTGGCAGAAGGTTGAGTGCAGTCTAATCGGCTCGCCGGGTCGCCTCGAGTGTCTTCAGCAGGTTATTGACCTTGCTGTAGGTTTCCTCGTACTCCTGCTCGGTCACGGAATCGGCGACGATGCCGCCACCGGCCCAG
>JBFGZM010000359.1:0-3795 GCA_041586815.1 Marinobacterium sp.
CCGCTGTTGCCGGCTCTGCAGCACCATTTCGATACGGTACTGGTCGATCTGCCGGGCCTTGGGCGCTCCGCTGCGCTGGCGGGCCCTGTCAGCCTGCCAGCGGTCGCCACTGCGGTGCTGGAGCAGGTACCTGAGCGCGCCATCTGGCTGGGCTGGTCCCTCGGTGGACTGGTGGCGGCCGAGGCGGCCCGCCAGGCGCCGGAGCGTGTCAGCGCTCTGGTAACGGTGGCGTCCAACCCCTGCTTTGTGGCACGGGATGACTGGCCCTGTGGCATGGACTCCGCCACGTTTGACGGTTTTGTCAGCGCCCTGGCGGCGGATCCGGCGCGCACCCTGGCAAGCTTTGCCCTGCTGCAAAGCCGTGGCGAGGCGGCGCGGGAAATCCTGCGCAGCCTCAAGGCGTTGCTGGCCGAACATGAACCTGCGGATCTTGCCGGCAATCTGCAGCTGCTGGCGGGAGATCATCGCAGTACCCTGGCGGACCTGTCGCAGCCTGTACTGCATATCCTCGGGGGCGAGGATCAACTGGTGCCAGGCGTTGTGGCCGAGCCGTTGCAGCGCCTGCAGCCCGGCGCACGCCTGCGCTGCTATGAGGGCGCCGGTCACCTGCCGTTTTACTCCTGTCAGGACCGGTTCGTTAAGGATCTGGCGGCATTTGCAGGGGCGCAGTTTTGAACGCCGCGGCCCTGCTCAACAAGCACCGCATCGCTGATTCGTTCAGTCGTGCGGCCCTGACCTACGATGGCGCGGCCGAGTTACAGCGCCAGATTGGCCACCAGCTGCTGGCGTCTGTGCCGCAGTCAGAACCTGCCCGCATCATGGACCTGGGCTCGGGCACCGGTTACTTCACGCCGTTGCTGCGCCAGCGCTTTTCATCCAGCCAGCTTGTCAGCCTGGATCTTGCCCAGGGCATGCTGGCCTATGCGCGCGAGCATCGGCCGGACCCGGATACCGTCTGGGTGTGCGGCGATGCCGAAGCCCTGCCGCTGACAGACGACAGCCTTGATCTGATCTTTTCCAGCCTGGCGATTCAGTGGTGTGAGCGGCCGGAGCGGCTCTTTGCCGAGGTCGCCCGGGTGCTGCGTCCCGGTGGGCGCTGCATGGTGGCGACCCTAGGCCCCGGGACGCTGCACGAGCTGCGTGATGCCTGGGCGCAGGTTGACGGTGACATGCACGTCAATCGCTTTGTGCCGCGGGAACTGCTGCTGGCAGGTCTGCCGCCCGGGCTGAAGCTGCAGGATTTTCAGGCCGAGAACCGCGTGCTGCGATATGCTCAGCTGCGCCAGCTAACCGCTGAGCTCAAAGGAATCGGTGCTCACAACATGAACCAGGGGCAGCCAGCGGGACTCACCGGCAAGGCCCGGGTGCAGGCCTTCAAGGCAGCCTATGAGCGCCACCGCGATCCGGACGGTTTGCTGCCGGCGACCTACGAAGTCTATTATCTCGAGCTCGAAAAGCTGCAGGACAGGTAGCGCCACTCCAGTGGTGTGACACCCAACCTGCGACGAATCACGAATCACTACTTGCGACTCATCCATGGCCAAACACAATTTCTTTATTGCCGGCACCGATACCGATGCCGGCAAGACCCTGGTAAGCACCGGTATTCTGCAGGCGGCCAACCGGCTAGGATTGCAGACCATTGGTCTCAAGCCCGTTGCCGCCGGTTGTGACGAAACCCCGGAGGGGCTGCGCAACGACGATGCGTTGAAACTCCAGCAGGCCGCGTCCATCAAGCTCGGATATGATGCGGTCAATCCCGTTGCCTTGCCGGCGGCGATCGCGCCCCATATCGCCGCCACTCAGGTGGGCCGCAGCCTGTCGGCTGACCGCATCGCGGCGCTCTGTCGTGGCAGCATGATGCAGCGGGCCGACCTGCTGCTGATCGAGGGGGCAGGCGGCTGGCGGGTGCCGCTGAACGGGCGTGAAATGCTGTCACGTGTACCGCAGCTGCTGGACACGCCGGTGATACTGGTGATTGGCATGAAGCTGGGCTGTATCAATCATGCGCTGCTGAGTGCCGAAGCCATTCTGCGCGATGGTCTGCGCATCGCGGGCTGGGTGGCGAACCGCATTGATCCGCAGATGGCCTGCTACGACGAGAATCTGGCGACGCTGCGAGGGCTCTTCCAGGCGCCGCTGCTGGGGGAAGTGCCTTACCTGGCGAGTCCGTCGCCGGAGGCGGCAGCGGACTGTCTGGACCTGTCACCACTGCTGGGAGGAATCGAGGGCTGAGCAAATTTCGTACAGTGCTGGCCCGGCGGTGAAGCGCGCACTATACTCAGGCGGTAGCCTGCGCTACGGAAAAACCGTGCAGGCAGCCAGGGAGACACCGATATGAACGTTACAACAGCCCCCCAGACCGGATTGCTCGGTCTGAACCGCGGCATCGACAATGTGCAGAAAGCCGCCGGTGACACTACCGGCTCCGGCAAGGCCGACAAGGCGGAGCTGGCCAGCGGCCGTGCACCCGATGAGGTAGTTGAAGCCTCGGCATCGGTCCAGCACGAAGCGCCGACGACCCAGGTCGTCTCCGAGGTCAAGGAATCCAGCGACGTTGAAAACGTCCTCGGCGCCATCATCGATACCCACGCCTGATACCCACCGAGGGCCTTCCACCTCCGGTGCCATGCATACACCCTCTGTCAGTTTCTGCCTTGCCGGTTGTTAAGCGCTTGTCTTCAGGCTGCCCATGATTACGATCAGAGGCGGCCTGTCCTGCGTTTGGTTTCGCTGGGGCTTTCGCCGTACAGCAAACGGTAGTCCTTGCTGAAGCGCCCCATATGGGTAAATCCCCATGCCATCGCCAGCTCGGTAATGGTTTTGTCCTGGGCGTCGTGCAGCAGGTCGTGCCGCACCTTTTGCAGGCGGATCTGGCGCAGGTATTCCATGGGGCTCAGGTTGCGAAACTCGCGAAAGCCGGCATAGAGCGTTCTCAGGCTTACGCCGGCCATTTCGGCCAGTTGGGCTGGTGACAGCGGATCCCGGGCGTGCTGCTCGATATGTTCTTCCACCCGCTTGACGTGGCGTGGTGCCAGGCGGCGGTCATTCTGCCGCAGCGCATCCGAGTAATTGCTTGGCTGCACGCAGAGCAGGGTACTGATGACCAGCTGCTCAAGCTGATGGGCGATGAGGGGTTCCTGCAGGCCTTCGGGGGACTCCCTTTGCAGCCGCACGATATACAGCAACATGTTCATCCAGCTGGCGTCCTGTTGCCAGTACAGCGGGTTTGCAAACGTCAGCGGTCGGCTGAGCGGCCGGCCAAGAATGCGGCTGCAGGCTTGCTCCAGCGCTTCACGCTCGATGCGCAGCATCAGCTGATCACACCCCTTGCTGTAGCGCATCGACAGTGCCTGGGCGGGGTTGAGAATGGCACCCCGTTCTGGGTCCAGGCCGACCCGCTCACCGTCACACCGAATTTCCGCCTCGCCCTCAAGCGGCATCTGGATGAGGAAAAACTGCTCCAGTCGCTCGGGTTCGATCTGGACATCCGCGCCATACCTGAGGCGGTTCAGGGAGACTTTCTGGATGGGGACATGGTGCAGACGTGAGTCGATCGCACCTGTACTCCCCAGTGCCTGGAGGCGATGGGGCTTGAAGACGGCACCGACCCGGTCCCGGGTTTCCTCCAGGTCCTGCGAGCAGAACACCAGCCGGTTGGCGTCGTTCAGCAGGGCGGATGTCAGCAATGGCGACAATGGATTTCTCGTCATGGCGGTTCTCTTTTTATTGTTCTGGCCATCGGTACTGGTGTCCGTGGCGGTATCTTCCGTCGCCAGTATAAGCGACCGGGCA
>JBFGZM010000360.1:0-3756 GCA_041586815.1 Marinobacterium sp.
AATACACTACGAACGGTGGAGACGGAATGTCAGAGCAATTACGCCATGACCCGCTGATTATCGCGGGCAAAGAGTACAGTTCCAGGTTGCTGGTAGGCACCGGCAAGTACCGGGATCTGGATGAAACCCGTTTGGCGATTGAAGCCAGCGGTGCGCAGATTGTCACGGTGGCGGTACGCCGCACCAACATCGGCCAGAACCGCGATGAGCCCAACCTGCTTGACGCCGTCTCGCCGGACAAATACACCATCCTGCCCAACACGGCGGGCTGTTACACGGCGCAGGATGCCGTGCGTACCTGCAAGCTGGCCCGTGAGCTGCTGGATGGCCACGACCTGGTGAAGCTGGAAGTTCTGGGTGATCAGAAAACCCTGTACCCCAATATCGTCGAGACCCTCAAGGGTGCCGAAATGCTGGTCAAGGATGGCTTCAAGGTCATGGTTTACACCAATGACGACCCCATCGTTGCCAAGCAGCTTGAAGAAATGGGCTGTGTTGCGGTGATGCCGCTGGGCTCCCTGATTGGTTCGGGCCTGGGTATCCTCAACCCGCACAATATTCGTCTGATCATGGAAGCGGCCAAGGTGCCGATCCTGGTGGATGCCGGTGTTGGCACGGCCTCTGATGCGGCCCTGGCAATGGAAATGGGCTGTGAGGGCGTACTGATGAACACCGCCATCGCCGCCGCCCGTGACCCTCTGCTGATGGCCTCGGCCATGCGCAAGGCCATCGAAGCCGGGCGCGAGGCTTTCCTGGCCGGTCGCATGCCGCGCAAGAAATACGCCAGCGCCTCTTCTCCCATGGACGGTATTATCTGATAGCGGGCAGCCCGGCAAGCCGGGCTTCCTGCCGTCACGCGAAATCTGTAACCCGTTAACCTAAGTAAGCCGAAAATGACTGAAGATCAGAAACCGATGCGCGCCGTGCGCAGTTTTGTCCTGCGCGCAGGGCGGATGACCGAAGGCCAGCAGCGCGGGCTGGACGAAGCCTGGCCCGAAATGGGGCTGGAAATCGCTGCCGGCATGATCGATCCGGCGACCGTTTTCGGTCGCGAAGCACCGCTGGTGCTGGAAATCGGCTTTGGCATGGGGGACTCGCTGTTGCAGATGGCGCGCCAGATGCCGGAGAAAAACTACATCGGCATCGAAGTACATCGCCCGGGCGTGGGTCGCCTGCTGAACAATGCCCGCAACGAGGGACTCACGAACATCCGTGTCTATGCCGAAGATGCGGTTGAAGTGCTGGCCCGGTGCATCCCCGATGGCAGTCTGGATTGCCTGCAGCTGTTCTTCCCGGATCCCTGGCACAAGAAGAAGCACAACAAGCGTCGTATCGTGCAGGCGGCCTTTGCGCAGACCGTGCGCAAAAAGCTGAAAGTCGGTGGCGTCTTCCATATGGCGACGGACTGGGAAAACTATGCCGAGCACATGATGGAAATCATGTCGGCGGCCGCAGGCTATCGTAACAGCGCAGGCGCTGGCGAGTTTTCACCGCAGCCGGATTTTCGCCCGGTGACCAAGTTTCAGAACCGTGGCGAAAAGCTGGGCCACGGCGTCTGGGACCTGATGTTCGAGCGCATCGACTGATCTCGAGTCAGTGTGCCAGGCAAAAAATGCGGCCAGCGATGTCCGCATTTTTTTTGGCTGCGATTCAGACAGGAGCTGCCGTGAGGGCTGAAAAATCGCCGGAAGTGTTTGCCCGGGCGGGCTACTGGTTACGGAGCCTGTATTTCCGGGAACCGCCACGCATCGGCCTGTTGACCGATCTTGTACGCCGTTTCGAGCAGAGCGGACTTGAATTTTTCCAGTGCCTCAAGCGAATAACGCTGTGTCGATGTGGTGATGGACAGGCCACCGACAACCCGGTTGCTGGCCGACAGTATGGGGGCGGCGATGCAGATAATATTCGGTTCGTGCTCTTCTCGGTCGAAGGCGATGCCCTGGATTCGGATTTCGTCCAGTTCGGCGCGCAGGGCTTCGGCCGAAGTCAGGGTATTGGCCGTATAGCGGTGGTAAGCCTGCTGAGTGATGCACTCTTCCCGCAGGGTCTCATCGAGAAATGCCAGCATGGCCTTGCCGACACCGGTGCAGTAGCCCGGGCCGATTTTTCCCGCATCCGAAAACATCATCAGGGGTTTGGCGGGGTTGCGCTTGTCGACATAGAGCACCTGGCCATGGTCAAGCTGTGCCAGGTGCACGGTTTCACCCAGCTTGCGCGACAGCTCATCCAGAAACGGGCGTGCAATGGGGGCCAGAGACGATTGCTGCCAGGCCGCATGGGCCAGTTTCACCAGGCGGACACCCAGGCTGTAGAGCTGCCGGTCCGGGTCATAGCTGAGCATGCCCTGGCGGGTCAGCGTTTGCAGCAGGCGGTAGAGCGTGGCTTTGGGGTGTTCGCTGTCGGCCAGCAGCTCGCTGAAGCGTACTGGATGCCCGATCGCCGCAACCTGGTCCAGCAGATCCAGGGCCTTGCCGACTGTCCCATCGCTGTTTTTAGCGGCTGTCATTAACGCTCCTTATTTCCTTCATTGTGCCAAACTGCTCGAACAGCGTTGACAAACATAGGCTGAATCCATCATATTTTCAATAGTTGAAACCATGTTTCACTATTTGAAACTCTTGTTTGGCCCAGATTACAGACCAGTCTTGGTGATGTGGCTGCTGTGGACAGGCGTTTGCATGCTCAGGTGTTCGGGTCCATCGCATTCCCGGCGACCCTCTGGGTCATTGAAGGAAAAAAATTATGACAACCAAGAAAACGCGCCGCTCCCAGGCCTGGTACGGCAAACTCGACCGTGATGGCTTCATCCACCGCAGCTGGATGAAAAATCAGGGCTACCCTGATCACGCCTTCGATGGTCGCCCGATCATCGGTATTTGCAATACCTGGTCCGAGCTGACCCCCTGCAACTCCGGGCTGCGAGCCCTGGCCGAGGTGGTCAAGCGCGGTGTCTGGGAAGCCGGCGGCTTTCCGGTGGAATTCCCGGTGATGTCGCTCGGTGAAACCCAGATGAAACCCACCGCCATGCTGTTCCGCAACCTGCTGGCCATGGATGTGGAGGAAAGCATCCGCGCCTATGGTATCGATGGCGTGGTCTTGCTGGGGGGCTGCGACAAGACGACCCCGGGCCAGCTGATGGGAGCGGCCAGTGTCGACCTGCCGACCATCGTGGTGTCGTCCGGCCCGATGCTGAACGGCAAGTGGCAGGGACAGGATATTGGTTCGGGCACCGATGTCTGGAAGTTCTCCGAGAGCGTGCGTGCAGGTGAAATGACACTGCAGGATTTCATGGCGGCCGAGTCCGGCATGAGCCGCTCCGCCGGGGTCTGCATGACCATGGGCACGGCCTCTACCATGGCCTCCCTCGTGGAAGCCATGGGCCTGTGTCTGCCCACCAATGCAGCCCTGCCCGCCGTGGATGCCCGTCGCGCGGCACTGGCGCACCTTACCGGCAAGCGCATTGTCGAAATGGTGGAAGAAGACCTGTGCCTGTCCAGGATCCTGACCAAGGCGAGCCTTGAAAACGCCATCCTGGCAAATGCGGCCGTGGGCGGCTCCACCAACGCGGTGGTGCACCTGCTGGCCATTGCCGGGCGTGCCGAGATCGACCTGTCGCTGAAGGATTTTGAAATCGGTGGTGATATCCCGCTGCTGGTCAACTGCATGCCGTCCGGCAAGTACCTGATGGAAGACTTCTGCTACGCCGGCGGCATGCCGGTGGTGCTGAAGGAGCTGGCCGGCCACCTGCGCCCGGCC
>JBFGZM010000361.1:0-3756 GCA_041586815.1 Marinobacterium sp.
CTGTTGAACGGGCTGTCTTCGGCCAGGGAGGCATTGGCCTCGCGCATGCTTTTTAGCATCATGCTCATGAACATCTGCTCGAACTGCTTGGCCACCTGGGCGAGTGCCTCGGGGCCATCGCTTTTGGCATCGCGCTTGAGCTGCGACAACTGGCTCAGATCGGTATAGACCTGCGCCTTGCTGCCAAGACCGTTATTGCGCTCCATCAGATCCGCTCCCCCGTGCAGCCTGTCAGAACAGGGCTCACACCCTGGCGGTTCATATCACTACCAGCTCGGCCCGCAGGGCGCCGGCCTGCTTCAGGGCTTCGAGAATGGCCATCAGGTCTCCGGGCGCAGCACCCACCTGGTTCACTGCAGCCACGATATCCTGCAGCGAGGTGCCCGGCGCGAACTCGAACATGTGACCCGAGCCCGCATCCACCTCGATACCGGTGCGCGGTGTTACCACGGTGGTCCCGCCGCTCAGGGCCTCGGGCTGATTGACGTCGAAAGCCTCGGTAATGGACACCGTCATGCCGCCGTGTGTGATGGCCACTGGCGAAATGCGCACGTTCTGGCCGATGATAATGGTGCCGGTACGGGAGTTGATTATCACCTTTGCCACTTCGTCCGCCGGCTGCACTTCTAGGTTTTCCAGCACCGACATGTAGGACACCCGCTGTGACGGGTCCCGCGGCGCCCTTACCTGGATAGAGGTGGAATCCATCGCCGTGGCCATGTTGGGGCCCAGCAGACCGTTGATCTGTTCGGCCACGCGCCGGGCGGTGGTGAAGTCGCCGTTATGCAGATTCAGTATCATGGTATCGCTCTGGGCGAAGGCGCTGGGCACGGCACGCTCAACCGAGGCGCCATTGGGAATGCGGCCTACGCTTGGCACGTTCACCGACAGACGCGAGCCGTCCCGCCCTTCGGCGCCAAATCCCGACACCACCAGGTTGCCCTGGGCTATGGCGTAGACATTGCCGTCCGCACCCTTGAGCGGCGACATCAGCAGGCTGCCGCCGCGCAGGCTCTTGGCATCACCGATGGCAGAAACCGTAATGTCGATGGTCTGGCCCGGTTTGGCAAAGGCCGGCAATTCGGCGTGAATCGCCACGGCGGCAATATTTTTGGACGAAGGGTCCTGACTGGCCGGCAGGATCACGCCAAAATTGGTCAGCATGTTGCGAAACGTCTGGGAGGTAAAGCTGGTCTTGTCACCGGTGCCATCGAGCCCCACCACCAGGCCATAGCCCACCAGCTGGTTGCTGCGTACACCCTGTACCGAGGCGATATCCTTGATTCGTTCGGCCTGGACCGATGACACCAGCAGGCACAGCAGCACCGCTGTACAACCCCGATTCATCAAGCGCTTGAACATTCGCTGCACTCCCCTGAAAACTGCTAGAACAGCCAGAACGGGCTGATAAAGAATTTGCCCAGCCAGCCCATGACGTTGGAATCATGTACTGCACCGGTGCCACTGTAGGCGATGCGCGCATCGGCCAGCTTTGTCGATGATACGGTGTTATCAGCGGCGACATCCCGCGCCCGCACCATGCCGCTGACACGGATATACTCGTCGCCCTGGTTCAGCGTCAGCCACTTCTCGCCCTTTACCAGCAGCAGGCCATTGGGCCGCACTTCATGCACCGTCACGGTGATGCTGCCGCTCAGGCTGTTGCTCATGTCCGAGCTGCCCTCGCTGGCAAAGGCGCTGTCACTCTGGGCTGACAGGCTCAGCGGGCTGCCAAAGGCGCTGAGGCCGCGGCCAAACAGTTCCGGCTGCGGCAGGTTGATCTGGTTGCTCTTGTCCACATCGGTCGAGGCAGACTTGGTCGACTGGGTGCTTTCCGACAGCAGCACGGTGATCACATCACCCACCCGCAGTGCCCGGCCATCACCGTACAGATTGACGCTGGTGGCCGCCTGATAGATGGAGCCGTTCGCAGGCGGCACCGACTCGTAGGACTGTGGGGGGATGGGCGCGAAATACGGATTGTCCGGCTTCGGTGCCTTGGTGACACAGCCGCCGAGCAGCAGCACCAGCGTCGCCAGCACAAAGCTGCGCGTCATCGTTATCATGTCTGTCATTGCGTGCACCCTGTGGACTGCATCCTTCACCTTGCCCTTCGCCGGTTACAGCTGCTGAGTCACGAAGGACAGCATTTCATCGGCGGTGGAAATGACCTTGGAATTGAGCTCGTAGGCCCGCTGGGTGGTGATCATGTTGACCAGCTCCTCCACGGCGTTGACGTTGGAGCCCTCCAGCATGCCCTGCTGCAGCAACCCGGTGCCGCCGTCCCCCGGCGTTGCCACCACCGGCGCACCGCTGGCCGCCGTTTCCAGGAACAGGTTCTGGCCGACGGCCTGCAGCCCCTGGGGGTTGACGAAATCCGCCAGTTCCAGCTGACCAACCGTCTGCGGGTCCGGGTCCCCCGCCACCGTCACCTGCACGGTACCATCGAGGCCCACACTGAAGGTCTGCACCTCGTCGGGCAGGGTAATGGCCGGCTCTATCTGGAAGCCTTCGGCGGTCACCAGCTGGTTGTCGCTGTTGAGGTGCAGCTGGCCGTTGCGGGTATAGGCAATTTCGCCGCTGGGCTGTACCACCTGCAAAAAACCGCGGCCATTGATGGCCACATCGAAAGGCTCATCGGTGACCTGCAGGTCACCGGTGGAAAACAGCTTCTGGGTACCCACGGTACGCACACCGCTGCCCAGCTGCAGGCCCGATGGCAACTGCGATTCCTGCGCCGACTGGGCGCCGGGCTGACGCTTGATCTGGTACAGCAGATCCTCGAACACGGCGCGGTCTTTCTTGAAGCCCACCGTGGCAACGTTGGCCAGGTTGTTGGAAATGACCTTGAGCGACGTGTCCTGCGCGCTGAGGCCCGTTTTGGCGACGAACAAAGCTCCGTTCATAGTGTTGGCTCCTCAGGGTTCGATCAGCTGAGCTGCAGGATACGGGCAGCAGCGCTTGAATTTTCTTCGGCGGTTTTCATCAGTTTCACCTGCATTTCGAACTGCCGGGCCAGGCTGATGATCTCGGTCAGCTCGTTCACCGCGTTGACGTTGCTCGACTCCAGATAGCCTGAACGCAGGCTCACATCCAGCGACGGCGGCAGCGGCGCGTTGCCGGGCACATGCATCAGGCCATCGAGCCCCTTGAACAGGGCGTCCGCATCCGGTTTGACCAGCTTGATACGGTCTACCAGCAGCAGCTCGGCCGCCCCTTCCCCCAGCGGGCGGGCGGACACGGTACCATCATTGCCAATATCCACCTTTTCCGCGGGCGGAATGACCACGGCAATGCCGCCGGCACCCAGCACCGGCAATCCGCTGCCTGTCACCAGCTGGTTGGCGGCATTGATCTGCAGCTCACCGGCACGGGTGTAGGCTTCGGAGCCATCCGGCGCCACTACCGCGATCCAGCCCTCGCCGTTAATGGCAACATCCAGATCACGTCCGGTCTGCATCAGGGTGCCGGTGCCGGTGTCCGTGGCCGGGCGCTCGGTCATGGCATAGACCCGGCTCGGCAGGCCTTCGCCAAACACCTGCATGGCGCGGGCCTGGGCCAGGTCTGTCTTGAAGCCGGTCGTGGTGGCATTGGCCAGGTTGTTGGCGTGGGCCTGCTGCGCCACCATGCTCTCGCGCGCTCCGCTCATTGCCACATACAGCATTTTGTCCATCGACCGCTCCTGCTGGGAAAACCGTTGCCGCTTTCGCGACCTTTACGGATATAAAGCAATTGCTGTGCCAGACGGTGAAGGGC
>JBFGZM010000362.1:0-3746 GCA_041586815.1 Marinobacterium sp.
CAAGTCATGCACTTCGTTCCAGAGCACACCGGGACGCACTAGCTCGATACAGGCCAGCTGGGTGCGCAGCACCAGCTCATACAGCTGTTTCTGTTCAGGGCTGAAACGCCCGCTAACCGGGAAGGTGCGGGTGATATCGCCGGCGTAGTATTCCCGCTCGCAGCCGGCATCGATCAATACCAGATCACCGGCGCGCAGCGCATCGCGATTCTCGGTGTAGTGCAACACGCAGGCGTTGGCACCGCCACCCACTATCGAGGAATACGCCGGAAGATGGCAGCCCTGCATGGCAAAATGGTGCGCTATCTCCGCCTCCAGCTGATACTCGAACACCCCCGGGCGACATTGCTGCATGGCTCGCACATGGGCCTCGGCGGAAATGCGCCCGGCATCACGCATCAGGTCGACCTCGGCATCGGACTTGAACAACCGCAGCTCGTGCAGCAACGGATCCAGCATCAACAGTTCGACAGGTGCGATCACGCCCTGGCGGCTGCGGGCCTGCACAGCCTTGAGCCACTGGCGCACCTGGCCATCAAAAACCTCATCGGTGCCAATCGAGTAGCAGATGCTGCGGCGCCCTTCGAGCAACGCAGGCAGATGCTGGTCGATCTGCGCTACGGCGTGGGCTTCGTGGGCACCATAGTGCTCCACCACACCCTCCGGACCTGTGCGGTAACCGTGCCAGATTTCCATTTCCGGGTCACGCCCCTGGCAGAACAGCACCATTTCGCCATCGGCCCGTCCCGGCAGCAGCACCAGCACGGCATCCGGCTCATCAAAGCCCGTCAGGTAATAGAAGTCGCTGTCCTGGCGAAACGGATACTCTACATCCCGGTTGCGACTGCACATCTTGGCACCCGGCACGATGGCAAGGCCGCCGGCTGGCAACTGTGCCATCAGGCGGGCACGCCGGGCTGCAAACTCACTCTGGGGCAGGCTGGATTTCATCATCAGTGCAGTGTCTTGGAGGCAGGAGCCTTTGCATCACTTTCCTGCGGCGGCTTGTTGCATTCGGCAAACAGCATCAGGGCTGCCATGCGGACATATTCTTCCACTTCCATCAGGTTAGACTCCCCCTCTTCACCGTCATCATCATCAGCCACAATCTGGGAAATCTCGCTGAGATCGGTCAGCACCTCGCGAGATTCCTGCGACAGGCTGGCATCGGTCTGTTTGCCGTACTGACCAAAACCGCTTAAAAAGCCCTGACACCACTGCCCCAGACAGGCGGCGCGCAGCGACAGCAGTTCATCGTCATCCGGCAGCATGAGATAGAAATCCAGCTCCATGCTTTCGAGCTGAGCCAGTGCGTGCCCGAACATGTCCAGCACACGCACCTTGGAAGTCTCCTGAGTGAAATCACCGATCTCCAGAAAAGTCGCCGCCAGCTGCAGCCAGGCGGCGGCATCGGGCCGGGCGCCGGCGACCAGGGCTCCACTCAGCAAGCCATGCAGTTCGGAGGGGGATATTTCCTGCACACCTTCACCGACCAGCACGTTGGCGATGTCATCAAACTCGGCCGGGGAAGAAGGGTTTTCGGTATCTGCAATCATCGGTCTTTGCTCAATTCCTGCGGGTGCATATCAAGGGTTAGCTATTGCCGATATCCTAGCAGCCTGACCGGCTGAACACTATTATGGCGGTACTGGCAATGCCCTCTGGCTGCAGCTTTCATTGACCCTTTACCGAGCGCTGTTTATATTTCGCTCTTGATCACATTGCCGGGACTGAGCATGAACGACCATTACTTCAACGCCCTGGAACGAAAAATCGATCAGCTGCTCGATCACTGTCACCGGCTGGAACAGGAAAACCAGCGACTGCGTTCTCAGGAAACGCAATTAAAGGATGAACGTGCCCGTCTGCTGCAACTTAACGACCAGACCCGCAGCAAAGTCGAATCCATGATTCAGCGACTCAAGGCACTGGAGCAAAATGCATGAGCAAAACCGACGCACACAAGGTCACGATCAAGCTGCTCGACAAGGAATACATGATCGCCTGCCCCGAAGGAGCAGAAGCCGAGCTGCTCACGTCCGCCGACTACCTGGACCGAAAGATGCGCGACATTCGCGGCAACGGCAAAACCGTAGGACTGGAGCGGGTGGCTGTTATGGCAGCGCTGAACATTGCTCATGAGCTGCTCAAGAGCCACGCCGACAACCGCCAGCACATTGAAGATCAGGTTCGCCACCTGGGTAGCAAGATTGATCAGTCCCTCAGCCGCTCAACGCTGGAAAACCATGAACAGGACAACTGAAAATTCTTCATGGCGAATAAAATTGTATAAATATCAAACAACTAAAAACGCACTTAGCTAAATTGAGTTAGATTTCAAGTCCTGACATCACACTACAGATGCGTATAATAGTAATCACTCCCTGGGGTGTTCGACAGGCGATCAAGTCCCTCGAGCCGATAAGTACACCTCTGGAGGCCTTCTGTGATGCTGGTGAGCATGTCCGTTTATCGGAAAGCCTGATGTATTCGAAGGCCGCCACCTTGAACCTTAGGGTTCAGGGCCACGATCGTTACCGGCACTTCCGGGGAGCCCTTTCAGATTTTTGCCCATGACCTCACCCACACCTGATCCACGCCAACTGCTGCGACGCCAGATGCGTACCCGTCGACGGGCTCTTAGCCCCCGGCAGCAACGCGAAGCCGCTCGCAAACTGCTGGCCAACCTGCGTCGGCTACCCGCCTTTCATCGCGCCCGGCATGTTGCTCTCTACCTGCCCAACGACGGCGAAATTGACCCCACACCGGTAATCGAACTTTGCTGGCGCCTGGGCAAACAGACCTACCTGCCGGTACTGCACCCCATTCGCCACAACCGCCTCTGGTTTGTGCCCTACAACCGCTCTACGCCGATGCAACGCAATATATACCGCATTCTGGAACCCAAACTTCAGGGCGCCCCAAGGCGCCCGGCCCAGGCGCTGGATCTGGTATTGCTGCCTCTGGTCGCATTTGATCCAGGCGGCGCTCGGATGGGTATGGGCGGGGGCTATTACGACCGAACCTTCAGCTTTAAACAGCGCAAGGGGCCGCAGGGGCCGAAACTGATCGGCCTGGCACATGATATTCAGAAAGTGGACACACTGCCCGTCGCTAGCTGGGACATACCGCTTGCGGGCATCGTGACAGACTGCCGCGATTACAGGCTGTAATCGCTGCCCCTCAGCTGTTGCTGAAGACCTGCTCAACCAGGGCGGCGAACTGAAAGTCGCTTTGCGAAACGCCTGTCATGATTGAGCCGACGAGAAAGACCAGAACGATCACCATTATCAGATCCGGACCTTTTTTCATACGCCGTCTTTATCCTCTTATTTAGCCAAGAAGGAGCAGCCGTTATCTTGTCTGTAAGCGGCAACTCCATGAATCAGAATGCCGAGTAGTGTTCCATACTGCAGCAATATTGCAACAACTGGCGGCTACTTTTTTAGCGTATCGGCCACCTGAGCGCGTTATTTAACGGATAACACAGTACATGTCCAAAATAACGCCCCCGTATTTCACGGTACAGGCCATTGACCTTTCCCGGCTTGGCAAAATGTCGCACCAGCGGACAGTACTGCCCCGCTACCGGAAACCTTAATCAACCGAAATAAAGCCATGCTCTGCGCTAAAGCAACCAACCCAACATGAGCGGGATTGCCAGTGCGGACAACAACGTCTGGCCAGTAATGATCGCCGCCATCATGGCGGCATCCCCGCCCAGCTGACGGGCAAGAATATAGGCC
>JBFGZM010000363.1:0-3722 GCA_041586815.1 Marinobacterium sp.
CTGGCATTGAGACCCAGACCAGGGCGAGAGGTACTCAGGCACAGAGCTGACTGAAAGTTCCCCGGTAGAACAACAACGGCTCGCCCTCCCGGGTGTCGAACGCCACAACCCGCCCGACAATCAGCAAATGGTCCCCGGCGACACGGGTGAACTCGACGGTACACTCCAGCTGTGCCAGGGCGTCATCAAGCAGTGCCACCCCGGCCCCGTTACAGCGATGGGATACGCCATCGAACTTGTTGTCCGCAGCCCGGGCAAAGCTCATTGCCAGCCCGTCCTGCTGCCGGTCGAGGATATTCACCACGAAAGGGCGCCCCTGTTCAAAGGCGGCAAGATTCGGCGACTTCAGCGCCAGACTCCAGAGAATCAGCGGCGGTTCCAGAGACAGGGACGAAAAGGAGTTGGCGGTGATGCCGATCGGCTTATCCCCGTCCCCGAGCGCCGTCACCACGGTGACGCCGGTGGCAAAGAGCCCCAGGGTGTTGCGCAGCGCGCGGCTGTCGAGCATCGGTTCCGCCGACGCCCCGTGGGTTCCGGGCACGGTTGTCGGTGCGGTCAATGTGGTCATATCAGGCCCCCTTCTTCAGCTGCTCGTTGACAAAGTGATGACAGGCGGCGGGCTCCAGCCACCAGGGCATGAAATCCGGTGGATTATCGAAGCCATTGGCAATGCTCGCGGCCAGGGCCGGCGACTGCTGCGCCGCGCCCAGCAGGTTCAGGATATGCTCGGGCGGCGGCAGCAGCATGCTGTTGGTCCAGCTCACCACATGCCGGGCATAGCCCCAGTAGGTCTCGAAGGTCGCCTGCATCCAGGCCGCATCGAAGGGTGCGTCGCCACGGGCGAGAATGGCCTCCAGATACACCTGGCTGCACTTGGCACCACTGTTTGAGCCCTGGCCGGTAATCGGATCATTGACCACCAGCGCATCGGCGATGCCGAACACCTTGCGTCCCGAGGGCAGGGTCGCAACGGGCTTTCGCACCGTGGGCGCAAAACGCCCGGCCAGAATGCCGTTGTCATCGCTCAGCTCGACGTGCTCGCAGCGTTGGGCTTCGCCTGGCGCATAGGTGCGGATGATTTCCAGGCTCCGAGCCAGGTGCTGTGCGGGGCTCGTGACATCCTGCCAGCAATCCATGGGGCCACCCGGAATACCCTCGAACACCATGATCTCGCAGGGGCCGTTGAGGGTCAGGGCCGGGAAGACGAAGTACTCGCCAACGCCCGGGATCAGGTTGAAGGCCACCCGGGAGTAAGGTTCCTTCGGCGCCATCCCCTGCACGTAGGTCAGCGCCAGCGCCCGCTGCGGCTTGTCGAACGCTGAGCGCGCAGCATCACGTTCGAACAGTCGCACGATTTCGCCCTTGCCCGCCGCCAGCAGAACCAGGTCATGGGAAGCCGCCAGTTCTTCGAGCTCGTCGATGCCGACATCCTGGATCACCAGCTCGCCGCCAAGGCGGACAAACTCGCCCATCCAGACCGGCATTTTCAGCCGCTGGTCGACCGACTGTGCCGGGCGATCGAGGCGCGCCGCCCAGTCGATCAGGTTGCCGCGGGCATTGCCGGAGGCTGGCACGGCCAGGCCGATACCCTCTACCGGCGGGCAGTCCTGTTCCCAGAAGTTAATCCCCAGGTCGCGCTCGGTTTGCAGCGCGCTGTCGAACATGCACTGGCTCGACATCACACGGCCGGCGCGGATCTCATCCGCGCTGCGGTTCGACAGCAGGCTTACCTGGTAGCCTTGTTGCAACAGGCCGATGCCGGTCTGCAGGCCGGACTGGCCGGCCCCTACAATAGCGATACGTCGGGTCATAAGTGTCTCCAGTTGTTTTATTGTTGTTGCGTCTTGCGAGGGTTCAGCCGGCGAGTTTGGCAATCGCCGGCTCGCGCTGTTCGGGCCCCAGCGCCGAGTAGCCACCATCCACCGCATAATCGGCACCGGTGACGAAACTGGCCTGGTCGGAGCAAAGGAACAGCACCACCGCGGCCACTTCCTGCGGATTACCGAGCCGGCCGAGCATATGAAAATCAGCCGCTACCCGATCAGCCTTTTCACGGTTGCCGGCACTGACCTCGTCGATCACCCGCGACCAGGTCCAGCCCGGGGAGACCGCATTGACGCGAATGCCGTCGCCGGCATAGTCCAGCGCCATGCTGCGGGTCAGGTGTTTAATCGCCGCCTTGCTGGCGGGATAGAGCCAGCGCCCGGTCTGGGCGGCCTGGGCCGAAATACTGCTGAAATTGACGATGGCACCCCCGCCGCGCTTGCACATCAGGGGCCGCACCGCCCTGGCTGCCATCACGGCGCTGACGACATTGATATCCAGCGCCTTGAGCCAGTCAGCCCGGGATGAAGCCTCGCCCTCGTCGAGATAGCTGCATGCCAGGTTGATCAGGCAATCGACACCCCCAAAGCGCGCCAGGGCCTGCTGAACGGCGTATTCCAGCTGTTCGTCATCGGTGATATCGGCTTCAACAAAGAGCACCTGCTCACCGAGGCGCGCCGCCAGGGCAGCACCGCCGACGGCATCGATATCGAGCACGGTAACGCTGGCGCCCGCCGCAACAAAGGCTTCGGCCACGGCGGCTCCGATCAGGGTTGCGCCACCGGTGATGACGACGCTGCGGTTATTGATATCACTCATCCGCGTTCCTCCTGTGCGTTAGCGCTGCGGGCCCAGTTAGCCATCAGGCGATTGGATGCCAGGGTTTCGTCCAGCAACTTGGCGGCGGTTTCCCGGCCTGCCACCGGCAAGCCCTGGGGATCCAGTACCCCGATTTGGACCAGTACCGACGCCTGATCCCAGTAAATGTGTTCGTGGTAGAGCTTGTCGCCCCGGAACTTGACAATAGCCACCAGCGGAATTTCGACATACTTTCCGGTCGGCGCTATGCCCGGCAGCAGCCAGTCGATCTCGCGGTCATGGGTGAAGCTGAACAGCACTTCATCGACGATCTGGGTCGCGCCTATGGTGCGGGAGATCGGCAGCAGCCGCGTATCTGCGGGATTGGAATCCACAAAGTGGTGCCTGTAGAAACGGAAAAGCTCCGTCGCACCGACACCGCCTGTGAGGGTGGGTATATGGTTCACGTAGGGTTCGGCCACCATGGTGGCCATGGTGGCCTCTACATTGCGGGTCGAAAACTCATGCTCGCAATGCTTGTCCCAGAGGGCCGAGAGGTCGTACTGCGGCCCGATGGCATTGCGAAAAGCCGTGACAGAGCGCTGCTGTGCCATCAGCGCAGACGGCTTGTGGTAATGCTTTGAAGCCGGTCGGGCGAAGGCATGATCGACACCGCCGTAAAGGTAGAGCTCGGTATTCTCACGCCCCTGCAGCGCCGCATAGATATCAAGACGCGCCGCCAGCGGGCAGAATTCGTCGTTTTCCGCGAAGTGCAGTACCAATCGGCCATCGATATTGGCCGCCTCGTCCAGGTGGTTTTCGATCCCCATGCCGTAGTACCCAACGGCGACATCGACATCGCAGCGACAGGCTGTTAGGTAGGCCAGGCGGGCGCCAAGACAGAAGCCCAGGGCCCCAACAGCGCCTGCGCACTCAGGCCGGGCCCGCAGCACCTGTACGGCGGCATCGATATCCTCGACACCCAGATCCTGATCGAACGCCTGGTAGAACCCAAACGCCTTCTGCCAGTCCTCGGCGTCGTAGCCCAGCTCAACACCGGCCTCCTGACGCCAGAACAGATCCGGCACCAGCACCAGGTA
>JBFGZM010000364.1:0-3713 GCA_041586815.1 Marinobacterium sp.
ACCTGACGCTGGCGCAGATGATTTATCGCCTGCGCAGCAATCCGGCCGTGCTGGGGTGCAAGATATCGGGTTCCGGCCTGGGGGACTGCGTACTGGCACTGGGCAGTGATACCGAGCTTGCGCGGGATTTTCAGCGCATCGACGTGGAGATCAGCGCCCAGGGGCTGCGCCTCGAACCTTTTTAAGACAGCCTGAGGGCGTTTCGTATTCCATGAAAACCGGCATGCAGAGGTGGGGTTGATGATCAGCAAACAACAGGTTATTCAGGCGCATCTGCCGGCGGTGCTGACACCAGGGGATGGGGCCGAGGCCTTTGCGCCGAGCAATATTGCCCTGTGCAAGTATTGGGGCAAGCGTGATGCCGAACTGAACCTGCCCATCAATTCGAGCCTGTCGGTGTCGCTGGCACACCTGGGCACCCGTACCCGCCTGACCCACGCCAGGGATGGCTCTGACCGGGTCTGGCTGAATGGCAGCGAACAGGCGCCAGACACGGCATTCAGTCGCAAGCTGCTGGCCTTTGTCGAGCTGTTCCGTGCGGGCAGGTCTTTGCCGGTGCATGTGCATACACAGAACAATATTCCCACGGCAGCGGGGCTGGCATCGTCGGCATCGGGTTTTGCCGCACTCACATTGGCGCTGGATCAGTGGCTCAATCTGCAACTTGAGCCTGCGGTGCTGTCGGCGTTTGCCCGCATGGGCAGCGGCAGCGCCAGCCGCTCGCTGTTCGAGGGCTTTGTGCAGTGGGACGACGGCGTGCGCGATGACGGCATGGACTCCCATGGCACAAGACTGGAGGCGAGCTGGCCCGAGTTGCGCATTGGCCTGGTGAAGGTGGCAACCGGTGAAAAGGCCGTGGACAGCCGGGCGGGCATGAAGCGTACCATTGAAACGGCGCATCTTTACCAGAGCTGGCCTCTGCAGGCCGCCGCCGACCTGACCCGCCTGCACCAGGCCATTGGCGAAAAGGACTTCGCCTTGCTGGGTCAGACCGCTGAGCAGAACGCGCTGTCGATGCACGCCACCATGATCGCGTCCTGGCCGCCGCTGCTGTACTGGACACCGGACTCGGTGGCGGCCATGCAGCAGGTCTGGGCGCTGCGCCAGCAGGGGCTGGAAATTTATTTCACCATGGATGCCGGGCCCAATCTCAAGCTGCTGTTCGAGGCCGCCGCTCAGGCTCAGGTCGAGCAGGCGTTTCCCGGGGTTGAAGTTGTGGCGCCTTTCCGCGCTTGAGTGCGCCGCCTGAACTGACCGGCTTTGTGTTGAGCCGGCAGCAGCGCGATACCCGCCAGGGCATCGAACTGAGCTACTGGCTGCGCACCGACGCCGGCGCGCAGGAAGTGCGCATCCCGGGCCAGAAAGCGGTCTTTTTTATCCGCCGTCACCAGGCTGATCAGGTAGCTGAGCTGCTGCAGGATTTGCCGGGCTGGACGCTGACCGAACTTGACCTGCGTGACCTCACCGGCGAACCGGTCTCAGCCCTATACAGTGTGAGCCTGAAACAGCAGCGCAGCGTGCTTGAGCGCCTCAAACACGCCAATATAGCGCTGCTGGAAGAGGATATTCGGCCCGTCGACCGCTACCTGATGGAACGCTTTATCCAGGGTGGCGTCAGCGTGCATCGACGCAGCGACGACACGCCGCTGCTGCGCACGGCCGACTACAGCCCGCAGCTGCGCATGCTGTCCATCGATCTGGAAACCACCCTCAACGCTGATCGAATTCACTCCATTGGGCTCTACGGCGAGGGCATGCGCCGCGTACTGATGCGTGGTCAGGGCACGGACTCCGACTGGCTGGAATTTTTGCCGGATGAACAGGCGCTGCTGGCGCGACTGATGGTGCTGGTGCAGGAGTTCGACCCCGATATCTTTATCGGCTGGAATGTTATCGACTTTGATTTTCGGGTACTGGAGCAGCGTGCCCGGGCGCTCGGTGTATCGCTGTGCCTGGGGCGCGACAGCAGCCGGCTGAAACTGATCGATTCCGGCGCAGGCAAGGGCTTTGTCCGCCTGGCCGGGCGCCTGGTGGTGGATGGCATCGACACCCTGCGCGGTGCGACATACAACTTCGAGAGTTTTTCGCTGGAGCATGTGGCGCGGGCGTTTTTGCAGCGCGGCAAGCTGGTCGACAAGGTGGATACCAGGGGCGAGGAAATCCAGCGCCTGTTTCGCGAAGATCCACAGGCGCTGGCGCGCTATAATCTGGAAGACTGCGTACTGGTGTGGGATATCTTCGCCAAGGCGCAGTTGCTGCATTACCTGGTTGAACGCGCCCGCCTGACGGGGCTTGCGCTGGACAAGATCGGCGGCTCGGCGGCAGCATTCGACAACCAGTATCTGCCGCGCCTGCATCGTCGGGGCTATGTGGCGTCCGAATACGCCTCGGGCCAGTCCGGGTTGTCGATTCCCGGCGGTTTTGTGATGGAGTCGGTGCCGGGGCTTTACCGCCAGGTGCTGGTGCTGGACTTCAAGAGCCTGTATCCGAGTATTATCCGTACCTTTTGCGTCGACCCCTATGGCATGGCTGAAGGGCTGCGCGAAGGCGCCGATCCGGATGATCTGGTGCCCGGCTTTAATGGCGCCATTTTCTCTCGCAGCCAGAATATCCTGCCCCGCATTATCGAGCGTCTGTGGCAGGCGCGCGATCAGGCAAAGCAGGCGCGCAATGCCCCGCTGTCCCAGGCTATCAAGATCATCATGAACTCCTTTTATGGTGTGCTGGGCTCCAATGTCTGCCGCTTTTTCGATCAGCGCCTGGCCGGCTCCATTACCCTGCGCGGTCATGAAATTCTGAACCGTACCCGGGATGAAATAGAGCAGCGTTTTGGCTTCAAGGTGATCTACGGCGATACGGATTCGGTGTTTGTCTGGCTGGGGGACAGTTGCAGCGATGTTGAAGCGCACCGCAGTGGCCAGGATCTGGCCCAACACCTGAACCGCTGGTGGCGCGAGCAGCTCAAGCAGCGTTTCGAGCTGGAGTGCCACCTGGAGATTGAATACGAAACCCACTACCACCGCTTTTTGATGCCACGCATGCGCCATTCCGACAAGGGCAGCAAAAAGCGTTATGCCGGCCTCAAACGGCTGGATGATGGCGGTGAAACGCTGGTGTTCAAGGGGCTGGAAAACGTGCGAACCGACTGGACGCCCCTGGCGCGGCGTCTGCAGCTGGAACTGTACGAGCGGGTGTTTCATGATCAGCCCTACGAGGCACTGATTCGAGACACCGTAGCGAGGGTGCTGGCCGGCGAGTTGGACAGCGAGCTGGTGTATCGCAAGCGGCTGCGCCGGCCGCTGGATCAATACCAGCGCAACCGGCCGCCCCATGTGCAGGCGGCGCTGAAGGTGGAACATGAAATGCGCGGCCAGGGCCGACGCAGCCCGTTCCGCCCAGGCAGCCATGTAGAGTACCTGATTACGGTGAACGGGCCTGAACCGCTGGGCCGGGTGCGCTCACCGCTGGATTACCAGCATTACATTGATCGCCAGCTCAAACCGGTGGTGGATACGCTGTTGCCGTTTCTGGGGCAGGACTTCGATGCCCTGGTCGCGCCCCAGATCGGGTTATTTTAAACGTTGTTTACAAACGTCTAGTCTTGATAGTCGCTGACAAAGGCATCGAGGCGGGCGTGCAGTGCCGCTTTTTCCTCCGTGCTGACAAAGGCGCTGTCAAAGGCGTTGCGACTGAGCGCAACGGCCTGGGCACGG
>JBFGZM010000365.1:0-3710 GCA_041586815.1 Marinobacterium sp.
ACAGGGCGTAACGCCCAGTGCCAGGTTGGGCCGGTAAAAACCGGTGTGAATGTGGTTAGCCGCCGGAATGCCAAACTGGCGGCAGATATCCTCGGCCACCGAGGGCGTTGCCGTGGCGGTGAGTGCCAGCACGCGCTGCGCCCGCAGATCCCGGGCGAGCTGCGCAAGTTTGAGGTAATCCGGGCGAAAATTGTGGCCCCACTCGGAAATACAGTGGGCTTCATCCACCGCCAGCAGGCCAATTCGCAGGCCCTTGAGCAGCGACAAAAAACGCTCGTTTTGCAGCCGCTCGGGCGCCACATAGAGCAGTTTCAGCTCGCCACTGCGCATCCGGGCATAGGTTTCGCGCACCTCATCGGCGCTGCGGCTTGAATCCAGCCGCGCCGCGGCAATACCTCGGGCCTGCAGGGCGCTGACCTGATCCTGCATCAGTGCGATCAGGGGTGACACCACCAGGGTCAGGCCATCGATCAGCAGCGCCGGCAGCTGGTAGCACAGGCTCTTGCCACCGCCGGTGGGAAACACCGTCAGCACCGACTCGCCGTTGAGCAACCGGTCGATGGCCGCCCGCTGACCCTCACGAAACCCCTGCAGCCCGAAGCGGCTTTGCAGTACCTGCAGTGCGTTGTTCATGCTTGTAACCTCCCTGTTGCCGGGTCATCTGTTGGGGCGTTCGCTGTTGCAGCGACAGATGGTTGCTGCAGCCCCTGCGCGGCAAACGCATCCCGCGTCATGTTTTCGTGGCCACTTTGGGTTATCGCAACGTTATCCTCGATACGAATGCCACCACAGGGTAGCAGGGCTTCCACGGCCTGCCAGTTCACCACCGCAGCCGCGTTGCTGTTACGCAGCCCCTGCAACAGCGAGGGGATAAAGTAGAGTCCGGGCTCGATGGTGACAACAAAACCCGGCTGCAGTGTTCGTGTCAGGCGCAAAAACGGATGCGCTGACGGTGGTTCTTGCAACGTGCCGGCAGCATCCTGCTGCCAGCCCCCCACATCATGCACCTGCAGGCCGAGCAGGTGACCAAGACCGTGGGGGAAGAACGCACGGGTAATGCCCTGTTCGACCTGCGCCTCCACACTCGCGTTCACCAGGCCGGCCCCTTGCAGCACACCGGCGATCAGTTCATGCATTTGCAGGTGCAGATCAACAAAGCTCGCGCCGGGCCTGACCTGTTGCAACAGTGTTTGCTGCGCGCCATCCAGCGCCTGGATCAACTGACCGAAGCTACCATCAGGATCGGCTGCGTGGGTACGGGTAATGTCGGCGCCATACCCCAGATGCGTGGCGCCGGCATCCAGCAGCAGGCTATGGCGCTCAGGCGGCGCCTTGCGCTGCTGCAACTGGTAATGCAGCACCGCGGCGTGCGCGTTCAGCGCAACGATATTGTCGTAGGGCAGTTCGGACTCAGTGTGCAGGGTGGCGGCAAGGTAGGCCTGGTGAATTTCGTACTCGCTGGCACCGGCTGCAAACTGCTGCCTGGCGACCTCGTGCCCCGCCACGGCCCGAAGGCTCGCATGGCGCAAACAATCAAGCTCCCAGTTGGTCTTGCGGGCTCGCTCATAGTGCAGCGCTGCCAGCAGCGCGGGCGGGTTCTGCTGCCAGTCGGGCTGGGCGAATGCAGGCTTCTTCGCAGCGATCAGCCCCACACGACCCAGCCCGCCCAGCGCAACGCCGGTCATGGCTGCAGAGGAAAAAGTCTCGATATCGAAAGCCTGCGTCCAGTCACCACACGGTGGTTCTGGCGGCAGGTGCCAGAAATCCTCTGGCAGACAGAACAGCAGCCGGGGCTTTTTGCCCGGGCGAATCAGCAACCAGCTGTCGCTGTAGCGGGCCAGCTGTGGCAGCCACTGCACAAAATCCGGGTGCGCCCTGAACGGATAAGCCGTGTCATCCATAAAACGTCGCAGCGCAGTGCCAGAGCCCAGCATCAGGCTATCGAACTCGGCGGCGGCCAGCGCGCTTTCGGCACGGGCCTGCAGGATCTCAAGGTGGGCCAGGTAGGAGGCGTGCATGGTTGATACTCCATCTAGGGGCGCTGCTGTCAGAGCTCTGCCAGAGCGTGCTGACCTGAATGCGGTCATTGTGCCATAGCCGGCATTAAAGCTAAGGCCATAAACGCAAAAACCCCGGCTACAAGCCGGGGTTTTAGTGTGTGACCCGCCAGGCGGCAGGTCACGGGAGCCTGGGCAGGCGTTATTACATCATGCCGCCCATGCCACCCATACCACCCATGCCGCCCATGTCAGGCATGGCCGGCTTTTCTTCCGGGTGGTCAGCAACCATGGCTTCGGTGGTGATCATCAGACCAGCAACAGAAGCGGCTGCCTGCAGAGCAGAGCGGGTCACTTTGGCCGGGTCCAGGATACCCATTTCCAGCATGTCGCCGTATTCGCCAGTACCGGCGTTGTAGCCGAATGCACCAGAGCCTGCGCGCACGTTGGAAACAACCACGGAACCTTCTTCACCAGCGTTCTGAACGATCTGGCGCATCGGTGCTTCCATCGCGCGGAAGGCCAGCTCGATACCCACGGTCTGGTCGTGGTTGATGCCTTCCAGGCCCTGTACATTGGACAGAGCGCGGATCAGTGCAACACCACCGCCAGGTACCACGCCTTCTTCAACGGCTGCGCGGGTTGCGTGCAGGGCGTCTTCAACGCGGGCTTTCTTCTCTTTCATTTCAGTTTCGGTAGCAGCACCGACCTTGATAACGGCTACGCCGCCGGCCAGCTTGGCAACACGTTCCTGCAGTTTTTCGCGGTCGTAATCAGAAGAGGTTTCTTCGATCTGAGCGCGGATCTGCTGTACGCGAGCCTGAATGGCAGTGGCTTCACCAATACCGTCAACGATGACAGTGTTTTCCTTGGTGATGTTGATGCGCTTGGCCTGGCCCAGCTGTTCCAGCGTGGCGGTTTCAAGGCTCAGACCCACTTCTTCAGCGATCACGGTAGCGCCGGTCAGGACAGCGATATCTTCCAGCATGGCCTTGCGACGATCACCAAAGCCCGGAGCCTTGACGGCTGCAACCTTGACGATACCGCGCATGTTGTTGACAACCAGAGTTGCCAGCGCTTCGCCTTCAACGTCTTCGGCGATGATCAGCAGCGGACGGGAAGACTTGGCAACCTGCTCCAGTGTCGGCAGCAGATCACGGATGTTGGAGATTTTCTTGTCGAACAGCAGGATGTAAGGCTGATCCAGCTCTACGGACATGTTTTCCTGGTTGTTGATGAAGTAAGGCGACAGGTAACCGCGGTCAAACTGCATGCCCTCAACAACGTCCAGCTCGTTCTGCAGGCTGGTGCCTTCTTCAACGGTGATAACGCCTTCTTTACCGACGCGCTCCATCGCCTTGGCGATCAGCTCACCGATATCGGTGTCGGAGTTGGCAGAGATGGAACCCACCTGGGAAATGGCCTTGGAGTCTGTGCAGGGCACAGCCATTTTGCGCAGCTCTTCAACAACAGCAGCAGTCGCCTTGTCGATACCGCGTTTCAGGTCCATCGGGTTCATGCCGGCAGCCACGGACTTCAGGCCTTCGTTAACGATTGCCTGAGCCAGAACGGTTGCAGTGGTAGTACCGTCACCGGCAACGTCGCTGGCCTGGGAAGCAACTTCCTTGACCATCTGCGCGCCCATGTTTTCGAAGCGGTCTTTCAGCTCGATTTCCTTGGCAACGGATACACCGTCTTTGGTAACCAGCGGGG
>JBFGZM010000366.1:0-3705 GCA_041586815.1 Marinobacterium sp.
GCCCCTGAAATCGCATTATTCACTCCCTGTACGGATATCTGGGCGGGTATTCTAATACATAGCAATAATGATTTGCATTTAGATTTATATAAATCGGTATGGACACCAGGCTATCGCTGAACCCACTCAAATATTCAACCCCTCAGCAGCAGGTGCTTTCGCTCCCAGGAGCTGATCACCTTGTTGAAGGCTTCACACTCCGCCAGCTTTACTGCGCCCTGCCCCTTGTCAAAAGTGCCCTGACGAAGTGCTCGCCCGGCTTTGCCTGCGGTTGCAGCCAGATTCACACTCGCAGCAGCAGATGCTCTCGCTCCCAGGAGCTGATCACCTTGTTGAAGGCTTCGTATTCCGCCAGTTTCACGGCTACGTAAGCCCTTACAAAGCGCTCTCCCAGTATGCTTTGCAGCGGCCCACAGCCCGATAACAGCCGCAGTCCTTCCTCCAGGGTGCGGGCAATCTCGACCCGACTGTTGGCGTCATAGGCGCTGCCCTGGGTGGGGGCCGAGGGCTGCAGCTGCTCCTTCAGCCCCAGATAGCCGCAGGCCAGGGACAGCGCGATGGCCAGGTAGGGGTTGGCATCGGCACCGGCAAAGCGGTTCTCGACCCGCGTCGATTCCGGGCTGCTGCTGGGCACCCTCAGCCCGGTGGTGCGGTTGTCCAGCCCCCACTGCAGGTTGATGGGCGCAGCGATATCCGGCACGAAACGGCGGTACGAATTCACATTGGGTGCGAAGAAGCTGATCGCCGCCGGCACGTACTTCTGCAGTCCGCCCAGGTAGTGATAGAGCGCATCGCTCAGGCCACCATCGGCCTTGGCGAAAATATTCTGCCCGTTGCGCGCATCCAGCACGCTCTGGTGAATATGCAGCGCACTGCCGGGCTCGTGCTCCATCGGCTTGGCCATGAAGGTGGCGTAGATATCGTGTTGCAGTGCCGTTTCGCGCAGGGTGCGCTTGAAGGTAAACACCTGGTCGGCCAGCAACAGCGCATCACCGTGCTTGAAGTTGATCTCCATCTGGCCTGCGCCGGATTCGTGGATCAGGGTGTCCACATCCAGTTGCTGCTGTTCACAGTAGCGGTACAGGGTATCGATAATGGGGTCGAACTCGTTCACCGCATCGATGCTGTAGGACTGGCGGGCACTCTCGGAACGGCCGGAACGTCCCACCGGCGCCCTGAGTTCGTAGTCCGGGTCCAGGTTGCGCTGCACCAGATAGAACTCGACCTCCGGCGCCACCACGGGCGTGAGGCCTTCGGCTTCATACAGCGCCAGCACCCGGCGCAACACGCTGCGCGTGGACAGTGGATGCAGCTGACCCTGGATGTCATAGCAGTCGTGAATCAGCTGTGCCGTAGGCTCCTTCGCCCATGGTGCCAGGCGCAGGGTGGTCGGGTCCGGTCGCAGCACCATGTCCCGGTCCGCCGGATCCACCAGCTGATCATGTTCCCGGGACCAGTCGCCGGTGACCGTCTGGATCAGAATGCTTTCGGGCAGGCGGGCATTCTGCTCGGCAATAAACTTGCGCGTAGGCAGAAACTTGCCACGGGCGTTGCCGGTCATGTCCGGCACGAGGCATTCAATCTCGCTGATATTGTGTTGCTGCAGAAACATCTCGATCCTGTCCATCACGCACCATCCAGATAAGTGTCCATACCTGTTTCAGTGTATGACAGCTTTCCGCAAACGGAGCTGTCGAAACGCCGATTTGCAGCCATAGTATGCTGATAAAAAAGCGTTTTTCTGTAACGTGGAGACTATATGTCCGACACCGGTTTTGAGGCGTCCTACTACGCCGCCAGCGCCCAGGCGGCCGCACCCTGCGATACACTGCAGGGCGAGCACGCGGCCGATGTCTGCATAATAGGGGCGGGTTACACCGGCCTGTCGGCGGCGCTACACCTGCGCGAACAGGGCTTGAGCGTGATCGTGCTGGAGGCGGGCAAACTGGCCCAGGGTGCCTCGGGGCGCAATGGCGGCCAGGTGTGCGTGGGACTGAACCCCGGCCAGACGGCGCTGGAGGCCTGGCTCGGCGCCGAGCATGCCCGCCAGTTATGGAATCTGTCGCTCGATGCCGTGGCGCTGGTAAAGGATCTGATTGAGAAACTGCAGATCGACTGCGACCTCAAGTCCGGCATTCTGCATGCGGCCTTCAAGCCCTCCCATGTCGCTGCCATGCAGCACGAAGCCGAGCATCTGCGGCGGCACTGCGGATACGAGGGCGTGCGCTTTGTAACGGGCAGCGAGGTGCGCGACATGCTCGATACCCGGCGCTACCACGGCGGCCAGCTGTTCAGCGAGGCGGTACATCTGCATCCGCTGAACTACGCCCTGGGCCTGGCCACGGCAGCCCGGGCAAAGGGCGCGCAGCTGTTCGAGCACAGCCGGGTACTGGACTACCACCGCGAGCCACAGGGTACTCAGGTCAACACCGCCCGAGGCTCGGTGCGGACACAGACACTGGTGCTGGCCTGCAACGGTTATCTCGGCGCACTGGAGCCGCGCGTTGCCGACAGCATCATGCCCATCAACAACTTTATCCTGGCTACCGAACCACTAAGCAAGGAACTCGCCCAGCGACTGATCCGGGATGATATAGCCGTAGCGGATTCCAAGTTCGTGGTGAACTATTTCCGCCTCAGCGCCGACCACCGCCTGCTGTTCGGCGGCGGCGAAACCTACCGCCGCGGCTTCCCCAGCGATATCAAGAGCCTGGTACGGCGGCACCTGCTGCAGGTATATCCGCAACTGGAAAGCACCCGCATCGACCATGCCTGGGGCGGCACCCTGGCCATTACCCGCAACCGCCTGCCGTTTTTCCGCCGGCTGGACAACAATCTCTATGTGGCCCAGGGCTACTCCGGTCACGGCATCGCCCTGGCGACGCTCGGCGGCAAGCTGATCAGCGATGCCATCGCAGGCTCCCCCGCAGGCTTCGATACCCTCGCCCGCGTTCCCACACCCAGCTTTCCCGGTGGCCCCCTGCTGCGCTGGCCAGCACTGGTGGCCGGCATGCTGTATTACCAGCTGCGGGACCGGTTGAGCTGATGGCAATCATCAGGCCCCGGTTATCCCATTGCAGGGCCCCGATACGACTGGGAGGCTGCGATATTCGTACCGTTCAGGTTGAATAGGCACAGCATGTAACGCTCACAGTGTGATGCGCAATTGCTAAGTGGCTGCCGGCGGGTCAGTGCGGCGCCGCCTTGCAGGCGTCTTCCTGCCAGCGCATCCATCGCCAAAGGCCCCGGCCACCGCCAGCTCCATCAGGCGACGGAACTTCGGGCACTCCAGGTGACTCGGCGCCGAGCAGTCGGCAGCGTGCCGCAGGCCGTCACGCATGGCAGTCAGCCTTCGGATGCTCCTGTCGAGTTCGTCGGCCTTTTCACTCAGCTGCCGTCGATCGATCTGCAGCTTATCTGCTGTGCCCAGCATCCCGGCGATCTCGTCCAGCGAAAATCCCGCCGAGCGCCCCAGCGCGATCAGTGCCAGCTGCTCCAGCACCCGGGGACTGAACTGGCGTCGCAGCCCCCGCCGCCCCACCGAACGTATCAGCCCTTTCTCCTCGTAGTACCGCAATGTCGACGCCGGAACGCCGGCTCGTTTCGCCACTTCACCGATATCCATAACGCCTCTTGACTTAAAGTCGACTTGAAGTCGTACGCTAGCAGCAGAACAACCTCAGGACAAACCGGAGAGAAACATGA
>JBFGZM010000367.1:0-3675 GCA_041586815.1 Marinobacterium sp.
ACGCGGCGCCGGCAGTCACCCCGGCCACGCCCATCAGCCGGGACGCGACATTTCAGAGAATTTGTTGACCAGCATTTTCAGGATATGACGCCTTGTAATGACACCGATCACCCGACGCTGTGAGTCCAGTACGGGATAGGATTTGGGTTTCTGATTCGGCGCTGGAGTCAGCATCTGCCGGGCCAGATCCAGCGGATGGTCCGCCAGTGATACCGTCAGCACATCGGTGCGCATGATGTCCCGAACATTGGCAATCCGCTGATTGTGATAAACCACCTGAATGGTGACCTGCAAGCACTCCTGCTCCGAAATCCACCCCATCAGTTCGCGATTTTCGTTCACCACCGGGCCACCCAGCATGGCCTTCTGTATGAGCTTCGCCGACGCCTCTACCACCAGCATGTCGGGCGTGATAATGGCGAAATCGGTACTCATGTACTCGCGTATCGAACCTGAATCCATCGTTATTCCCTCATGTCTGATCGCTCTGCACCTCAGCGGAAACACACCCGAAACTCGCGGCCACCGGACGCTCATTGTGCACTGCAACAAAAATAGCAGATACGGCTCAACAACCGCAACTGTCTGATCGGGTCCGGGTCGGTGGGCGTACCGCCACTTAAAACATAGTCCAAGTCCTGTACGCTTACAGCGACACCCGTCTCCCCGCATTGCAGTGCTTTGGAGTACACTCCCGTCTGACCGTCGTCGGACAGACCCTTATTGTCATGCAAGGAGCCCGCGTGCAGGACGTTATTTCAGTTCAAAATATCAACAAGACCTACGCCTCTGGCTTTACCGCGCTGCACGATGTCAGCCTCGGTATCAGACGCGGAGAGATCTTTGCGCTGCTCGGTCCCAATGGTGCCGGCAAGACCACCCTGATCAGCATCATCTGCGGCATCGTCAATGCCACCCGGGGCTCTGTCACCGCCGACGGACACGACATCCAGGCGAATTACCGCGCTGCCCGCAGCGCGATCGGCCTGGTCCCCCAGGAGCTGGCTACCGATTCGTTTGAAAGCGTAATCGCCACGGTTAAATTCAGCCGCGGCCTGTTCGGCAAGGCACCCAATCCGGCCTATATCGAACAGCTGTTGCGGCAGCTTTCCCTGTGGGACAAGCGGGATTCACGCATCATGGCGCTGTCCGGCGGCATGAAACGCCGGGTAATGATCGCCAAGGCCCTGTCCCACGAGCCTTCGATCCTGTTCCTGGACGAACCCACCGCCGGTGTGGATGTGGAGCTGCGCCGGGACATGTGGAACATGGTGCGCGGACTGCAAGAACGCGGCGTCACCATCATTCTCACCACTCACTACATTGAAGAAGCCGAGGAAATGGCCGACCGCATCGGCGTCATAAACAAGGGGCGGCTGGTACTGGTGGACGAGAAGACCAGCCTGATGGAAAAGCTGGGCACCAAGCAACTGCGGCTGCAGCTGCAAACGCCGCTTCAGACTCTGCCTGCGTCCCTCGCACCCTTTAACCTTGAACTCAGCGCCGACGGTCAGCAGTTGACCTACAGTTTCGATGCCCAGCACGATAACACCGGCATTATCGAGCTGATGCGTGCCCTGAGCGCACAGGGGCTGGACTTCAAGGATCTGCACTCCAAACAGAGTTCGCTGGAAGATATTTTCGTCAATCTGGTGAGAGAACAGGCATGAATTTTTATGGAATAGCGGCGATTTACAAGTTCGAAATGGCACGTACCGGTCGCACCCTGATGCAGAGCATTGCCTCGCCGGTGCTCTCGACTTCGCTCTACTTTATTGTTTTTGGTACCGCCATCGGTGCCCGCATGGGCGACATCGACGGCATCAGCTATGGCGCCTTTATCATCCCGGGTCTGTTAATGCTCTCCTTGCTCAGTGAAAGCATTTCCAATGCCTCCTTTGGCATCTTCTTCCCCAAGTTTTCCGGGACCATTTATGAGGTACTGTCGGCCCCGGTCTCGCCGTTTGAAGTGGTAGCCGGTTATGTCGGCGCCGCTGCCAGCAAGTCGATCATTCTTGGACTGCTGATCCTTGCCACCTCACGGCTGTTTGTGGATTACAGTATCGTGCACCCGGTCTGGATGCTGGCCTTTCTTGTACTGACAGCGATCACCTTCAGCCTGTTTGGCTTCGCTATCGGAATCTGGGCCGACGACTTTCAGAAACTGCAGATTATCCCGCTGATGGTGATTACGCCCCTCACCTTTCTGGGCGGTGCCTTTTATTCCATCAATATGCTGCCGGAGCCCTGGCAGAGCCTGACCCTGTTCAATCCCGTGGTCTACCTGATCAGCGGATTTCGCTGGGCATTTTATGGCGTATCCGACGTGAACATTGTCCTGAGTCTGGGCATGACCCTGGGTTTTATGGCGCTGTGCATGGCAGTCATCGGCTGGATCTTTCGCACGGGGTACCGCATCAAGCCCTGATCCGCTTCGACAGACCCACAACTACCCTGACGCCTGGCGTCAGGGTGTGACAAGCCGATAGCCACTGCCGTTCCAGCGGTACAGCGGGACATCCCCGACGCCTGGGCCACCCACCTCGATATCCGGCCAGCCCTGGTAGCCGCCGTCCCTGATTACCGCGATGCCAACTGCCTCCAGTAGCGGTTGCCAACCCTCCGGTCCTTTCGTCAGCAGTACAAAATACTGGCCCGTATTGCCGTAACAGAAGAGGCTGCTTTCGGTAATCCAGGCCTCGGTGAGACCATCGCCGTTCAGATCCGTTAACGTCAAGAGTCCTGGCTGATACGACAGCGTTACCGGCTCTTCACGACAGCGCTGATACTGGCCATTGCCGGCCATGCTGAAGCCTGCTGCCGCAAACATTGCTGCCTCCTCACTGGCAGACAAACCGGCGGCCAGCGCCGACTGGCCCTGGGCCGACGTGGCAGCCAGGAATCCCGGGGTAGCCACAAGGACCGGAATCATGATGGCTGAAAGCAGGGCCTGGGCGGCACCTGCAACCGGCGTTGCCGTTGTTGTCACCGGCGCTGTGACAGCCCGCCTGGATGGCAGCTTCAACCAGGGTTTCATGCTGCTTCCTCCCTTGCTCGTTAGACAGGCACCGGAGCCATCACTATGGCGACAACCCATGCGATACCGGGCTCTGGCAGCCTTGGCTGCAGGCCCGTACCCTGTTCAGTATGGCACCGCCTTGCGGGCATCAGGCGTAACCGCGGGGAAAGCTGAGTAATCCTGATGCAATGCAGCATTCACAGGTACATGACAGGTTTCAGCGAGCGCTCCCGACCCTGCAGTTACAGGGCCTTAGCTGAAACCTGCCAGCAAATAGCGCCCATTTATTGAAACAAACTCAACTTTATCCGCAATGAAACAGATGTTTAAATTTCATACAAGCGTGACCATAAAGCACTACACTAATTTGTGCATGTGCGTTATAAAACGTCTATATAGTGACGCTGTCATGCGCACAATCCAACGAACCAGGGACAGGTATAAACCATGAAAACCGCTATGAACCAACGCGCCGGTCGGCCCTGTTCCGCCGGGGATACCAAACGCGGCACGATGCCCCGCCAGACCCTTAACAGCCTGCTGCTGACCGCAGTGCTGGGAGCCTCCCTGACGCTGAGCCAGGCTGTGCTTGCCAACGATTTACCTGCCGTGAGCGCGGATATTCAACGCACTTCAGTATCGGGACTGTCGTCCGG
>JBFGZM010000368.1:0-3666 GCA_041586815.1 Marinobacterium sp.
CTGCCCATTCGCGAAACCTCCTGGCTTAATCTGCTCTATGCCGAAGCCTGGGATCAGGGTGGTCGCATCGGGCGCCTGATGCAGCTGCTGATCAATGGCCGCCAGACCCTGATCCAGATTGACCCGCCGCTGCAGCTGCAGCACCTGGCCCGCAGCGCACCAGACGCGCACAGCCTGACGCGCAAAACCAGCCTTGTGCTGCTGCAGCACTTTCGCACCCGGCGCCGCGCCGTGGTCGGCCCCGACCTGTCCCATCGCCGCACCCTGATGTCGACGATCCTGCACCACCCCAACGTACAGCAGGCCATCGCCACCCGGGCCCGGGACAAGCGCGAGGCGCTGCACGACGCAAGTCGGTATGCCGCCCGCGAGCTGCACCGTATCGCCGCCAATTTCAGCCCGGTGACTGCGCGCCTGCTGCATCCTCTGCTCAACGCGACCTGGCGCCGGCTTTACGACGATGTGGAAATCCTGGGCCTGGATCGTCTGCGCGACCTTGCGCTGGATCATCAGCTGGTCTACTTGCCCTGCCATCGCAGTCACATGGATTACCTGCTGCTGTCCTGGGCACTGTACCGCCATGGCCTGATGCTGCCCCACGTCGCTGCCGGCGACAACCTGGACATGCCGATCATAGGCCCGATACTCAAGCGTGGTGGCGCCATCTTCATGCGCCGCAGCTTTCAGAGTGATCCGCTTTACCGCACCCTGTACCAGCAATACCTGGCCCTGATGTCCCGCCACGGCCATGCCCTGGAATATTTTATCGAGGGAGGCCGCAGCCGCACCGGCCGGCTGCTGCCCGCCCGCACCGGCTTGCTGAACATGACGCTGGACGCCTGGTGCGCCAGCCCCGAGCGTCCCGTCGCCCTGATACCCGTCTGGATTGGCTACGACCGGATCGTCGAGGCCCACAGCTATCAACGCGAACTGGACGGCGCCAGTCAACACCACCCGGGCACCCTCGACAGCCTGAAAAATATCTGGCAGGTACTGCGCCGGCGCTTTGGCCGCGCCACCCTGAGCATCGGCGAGCCCATCGCTCTGGCGGATGTAATAAACCCCCACCTGCCCACCCGCCCCCAGGCCAATACCCTGGGGCGGCAACTGCTGGAACGCATCAACCAGGCCGCAGCCCTGACCGAAACCGGCGTAATCGCCACCGTGATACTGGGCCAGCCACGCCTGCAGCTTGATCTCGAAAACCTTGCCCGCCAGAGTGATGCACTGTTGCAGCTCGCGCAACAGTTGCCAAATGCCCCGGTGAGCGTCCCCTCCGGAGCGGCCGACCACTGGATTCGCCGGGCACAGGCTCGTCGCCAGCTGGAACTGGAAGGCAACCAGGTACAGGTGCAACCGGCCCAGGCACGGGAAATGACTTACTATCGCAACAACATGATGCATTTGTTCGTATTGCCGGGGCTCTGCCTGCTGCTGGTACGTCGCAGTGCCAACCCCCTGCCTCAGCTCATTACCCGCATGCTCAAGGTGCTCTACCCCTATCTGCAGGCCGAGCTGTTCCTGCCCTGGCCAGAGCAGGGCTTCACCGCCGTGGCCGCTCGCCTGCGTCAGGTACTGCTGAACCAGGGACTGCTGAGCCGCGATGGAAAAACACTGCTGGCGAGTGAAAGCGATACCGCCCTGTGCCTGATGCGCAACGCCGAACCCCTGCTGCTGCGCTACTACCTGCTGTGCAGAATACTGCAGCGTTACGGGAGCCTGGAAGAAGGCGAGCTGATCGAAAAGTCCCTGCAGCTCGCCGCATTACTGCACCGCGAGTTCGGTTTCGAATCAGCAGACTATGCCGACCAGCGGGTCTTGACGGGATTTGTACAGCAACTGCTGGATCGCGATATCCTGCAGCTCAGGGACGGCCAGATAGAGCCCAGGGTGTCACTGGAAGCATTGATGAAACAGGCCCGGGGTCTGTTGACCCAGCGCCTGCTGGCGTTTATCGATCAGCAGCTGGACACCTGAGCCGCCTGCGCTTCAGGCCAGCTTTTTCAGCGCGTAGATATCATAGCGACTGGACTTGCCCGCCAGCTGAACACTGGGTGCGGGCCCCGGGATGACCGGCGCCTTGCGCGGACGCTTCACCACCACGCGGTTGGCCGCCGCGGCCAGCGCCGCTTCGAGCAGCAGGCTGGCGTCAGCATCATCGCCCACCAGATCACGGAACAGGCGCATTTCCTTTTTCACCAGCGCGCTCTTCTCAGAATGCGGGAACATGGGATCCACGTAGACCACCTGGGGCCGCTCGTCCTGTGAGGCCTGCTGTGCCAGCCAGGCGATACTGTCGGCCTCGATCAGTTGCATGCGGGCGACAATCTCCGCCACCTCCGCATCCTGCTGCGCCCGCGCCAGGCCATCAGCCAGCAGCAACTGAATCACCGGCGCCCGCTCGATCAGCTGAACCTCGCAGCCCAGACTCGCCAGTACAAAGCTGTCGCGACCCAGCCCCGCCGTCACATCAGCCACCCGAGGCCGCACACCCTGGCGCATTCCCACCGCCTTGGCGATCAACTGGCCGGCACCGCCACCATGCAGCCGGCGATGAGCCACTGCACCGCCAACAAAATCGACCCACACAGGCCCCGGAGCCTTGCGTCCGGTGAGTTGCAACTGCAGCCCGGCAGGAGTTACACGCAAGAGGGAGTCATAGTCGCAGCAAGCGAGGTCTGCGTCACAGAGCAACTCCAGCCCCAGGGTGGTGGCCAGCTGCTGGGCGCGGGCCAGGTGTTCGGGAATAGCATATTCGACGGCCAGGCGGGCGGATTCGGTCATGAAGAGGTCTGTCTGTAAGCGGTAAAAGGAAATGCGGATACGGCAGTCAGATAAAAATGTCGACACTGACAGGCTCCGCCTGACCCGAGGCGCTGCGCGACTGGGTCGCATCATACGCCAGCAGGGCACGCTGACTGTGGTAATCCAGAGCGGCAAAGCGGGCCTGCGCCTCGGCATCACGCCGCCGCCCCGCCCCCGGGTCTGAGCTAGCCACCCCGGGTTCCCATTCACCCTCGCGAACAGGCTCCTCGACGCGGCCTTGTGCTGCCCGACGCTTGGGCGCCACGCGCGGTGCCGGCAGGCGAAAACTGGATCCAATATGCATGCATCTGCCCTGGCGAGATGAAGGGCTTCAGTATCGCCAATCCGGGGCCGGAAATAAATGCCGGCATCAGCCTGCGAAATAAACCCCCAGCAGCACCAGCCCCAGCAGCAGACGATAAATCACGAACGGCAGCATGCCGATCCGGTTCAGCCAGCTCAGGAACAGCCAGATACAGGCCCAGGCGCTGAGTGCTGCAAGCACAGCCCCCAGGCCCACAAGCTCCCAGCTGGCGGCGGCACCGGACTGCAGCAGATCAAGCCCCTTGAAGAAGCCTGCGCCCACAATTACCGGAATGGAAAGCAGAAAGGAAAAGCGCGCCGCGGCATCCCGGTCAAACCCCAGCATGAGCCCCGCCGTCATGGTGATGCCGGACCGGGACGTGCCCGGAATCAGCGCCATGGCCTGGGCTATACCAATCCAGAGCGCATCCCGTGGCCCCAGACTGACCAGCGCGCGTACTTCACTGCGCCGCCGATCCGCCCACCCCAGCAGGGCACCGAAGATCAGCGTTGTACCGGCAATAACCAGAATCGAACGGGCCAGGTGCTCGATCATGC